>JBDTOH010000045.1:0-18340 GCA_039933355.1 Gemmatimonadota bacterium
AGTGAGCGAATGTCTTTGGGTTCCAGCTTTCTGATCCAGGTAAACGAGGCCTTCGACCGCGCGGCCACGTTCACCTCGCACGATCCCGCCTTGCTCGCCAATATCAAGGCTTGCAAAAATCTGTTCTACACCAGCTTTCCCCTCAAGCGCGACGATGGCACGATGGAGGTGGTGCACGCGTGGCGAGCGGAGCACAGCCATCACAAGCTGCCTTGCAAGGGTGGAATTCGCTACGCCGAGAGCGTCGACGCGGAGGAAGTCGAGGCGCTGGCGGCGCTGATGACCTACAAGTGCGCGCTGGTGGACGTGCCGTTTGGCGGAGCCAAAGGGGGCATCCGCCTCAATCCGAAGGCCTACTCGCCGGAGGAGCTGGAACGAATTACGCGGCGCTACGTCTTCGAGCTGGTCCGGAAGAACTTCATGGGCCCCGGACTCGATGTGCCGGCCCCCGACGTGGGGACCGGTCCGCGCGAAATGGCTTGGATCGCCGACACCTATGCCCAGCTTCGCCCCGGCGAGGTCGACGCTCTCGGCTGCGTGACGGGCAAGCCCGTGAGCGCCGGCGGAATTCGCGGTCGCACCGACGCTACCGGCCGCGGTGTTTTCTTCGGCGTTCGCGAGCTGTGTAACGTGGTGGAGGACATGAGGGCGCTGGGATTGCCGCCGGGCATCGCGGGCAAGCGGGTCGTAGTCCAGGGCCTGGGGAACGTGGGCTATCACGCGGCCAAATTCTTCCAGGAAGGCGGCGCGGTGCTGGTCGGCCTCGCGGAATCGGAGGGCGCCATCACCAACCCGAATGGCTTGGATCTGGAGAAGGTGGTGGCGCACCGGCGCGAACGCAGCAGCATACTCGATTTTCCCGGGGCAACCAATCTGGCTCGCCGAGAGGACGCGCTCGAGCTCGAGTGCGACATCCTCATCCCCGCGGCCCTGGAGCGGCAGATCACCGGCGAGAACGCGCCCCGAGTCAAGGCAAAGATCCTGGTCGAGGCCGCGAATGGGCCCACCACCACGGAGGCGGATGAAATCCTTGGCCAACGCGGCATCATGGTCGTGCCTGACGCGTACATCAACGCCGGGGGCGTCACCGTGTCGTACTTCGAGTGGGTAAAGAATCTGGGGCATGTCCGCTTCGGAAGAATGCAGAAGCGGTTTGAGCAGGGAGCCTATGGTCGGCTGCTCGAGGCCGTGGAGGGAGTGACCGGGCGGCGATTCACCGCCGACGAAATCGAACGGGTGACTCACGGAGCCAGTGAGGAGGACCTCGTGAACTCCGGCCTCGAAGAGACGATGGTGAGCGCCTATCACCCGATCCGGGAGCGATGGAAGCAGGAACAGGGCAAGGTCGGCCTTCGAACCGCGGCCATGATCGTGGCGATTGACAAGGTCGCGCTGAGCTACGAACAGCTGGGGATCTTCCCATAGGGCGGTGACGGTATGACGACGGATGCAACAAGGGCACTCCGTCACGTGGGCGACCGCCACCGCGATCAACTGCTTCGCTTTCGAAGGAAGCGCACTGTCGGCAAACACGCTCTGGCTGAAGGCTGGAAGGTTCGGCTGGCGAGGGCGCTGGTTGATTCAGCACCGGACAGAATGTGGTCTGTCCGCATTTCTTCAGGAGGGTACGATGAGAGTAGCGGATATCATGCAAACCACCCTGCGGACCGTGACCGGCGATACCCCGGTCTTCGACGTGGTGGCCGCATTGGCGGATGCTCAGGTTACCGGGCTTCCCGTGACTGACACGCAAAACCGAGTGATCGGCGTGGTCTCGACGACGGATGTGATCGCCGCCCTGGCCAAGATGCGGACCGCAGAGGAGCGTGAGACCTTGCTGGAGCGGACGTCTGCGCGTGAGATCATGACGGCCGCGCCCTTCATGATCGCTCCGACCGCGGAGGCGGGCGAGGCAGCTCGGCATATGCTCTACGGGGAAGTGCGTCGCCTTTTCGTAGAGGAAGATGGCTTCGTGGTGGGGGTCATCTCGCAATCGGACATCACGCATGCAGTCGCGACCGGAAGGATCGCTTGAGGCGGACGGTACGCGCGTCGAGCGGAGCCCTCCACCGCTGGTGGGGTGTCCTTGCTACGAACCAACGCGCGGCCACAACGTGAGCCTGCTGTCGCAGGTCGGGGCATGGCCCATCGTCCCGAAAGCACTGGGGGAGACCGATCTATGTGGTCGACCGTCGCGACGGGTCGTCGCGTACCGAGGACGCCACCCTCGGTTCCTTGATGAGAAACTCACTACCTGGCGGGCGTTCGGTCCATAGCAGTGTCGTTCTCGAAGCGGCTCGGTTGCGGCTCCCCATGATGATGTCCGTCCGGCCTCGAGAAACACACCGATCTCAACTACATCGAGGCGGCGCTCGACCGCGCGCGGGTTGGCGGAGTCAAGGAGAACTCGGAGATCGGCGAGTACGCGGTCGCGGGCGCTGAAGTCGTGGCGGTGGTGCGGAGCCGTTCGGCGAGTTGAGGGTATCTTCCAGATGACTCGAACGGGGCTTGCACCCATGTGGCCATTTCGGAAGAAGAACCAAGCGGCCGAGATGCCGCATCCGTTTCCGCATGCGCCCAGAGCCTGGACAAATACCAACAAATACCTAACGTCTATGATCTCGATGCAGGTGTCCGACAAACCTCGCGGAGCGATACTGTAACGGGTTTCACGTAACGTTTCCAGCGGCGCGGGTGAGATTCGAACTCACGAAGCCCTTTCGGGCTCGCCGGTTTTCAAGACCGGTGCATTCAACCGCTCTGCCACCGCGCCCCTACCGCCTCAGAGCCGCGACTTACCGACCTGCGGCGCCAAGCTCGCCGATACCTTCCGCGCCACCGAATCCGCTTTGATCGCCTGCGCCGAGTCGCCCCGCTCCCGGATCGTCGCGCCGTACCCCGCGTACACGATCGAATAGATGTCGATGATCGATTGCGACGGCGCGTCCACCCACCCGCGGGGCCGGTCCCGGGCCGAGCGATTGAGCTCGTAGGCGTTCCACAGCAAGCTCTTGGTCCGGTCCAGGTCCATCCAGCCGAGCCCCTGGCTCATCACGACCGATCCATGGGGCACGACCGGTTTGGTATAGAGCTTTCGCACCAACCCCTGCGACACGAGATACGGCGTGAGCCCCAGCGTCTGGTCCGGATACGAGCCCGCGCTCCAGCTGAAGTAGATCGGCCGCTTCCCGATGTTGTCGCGGATCATCAGCAGGATCGCCAGGTCCTTCTTGTCGATCACGTCCTGCCCGAAGCGGACCTCGACGCTGTCGAACCGGAGCGACTGGGTCGGCGCTTTCGACAGCTCCGGCAGGCTGTCCAGCTCCTGCTCGCTCAAGCTGAACACGGGCGTGGTGGGGCGAGTCCAGGTCCGCCGGACGACCCGGGCGCTGTCGCCTAACGGAATGCCGGACGCCGCGGTGTCCATCGGCGTGCGCCACAGGCTGATCGACTTGGCCGGATCGAACTCCGGCGTCTCCCGCCGGCGGATCTGCCGCAGGTGCCAATCGGTGTTGAGGAGCGAGAGATTGGCCAGCGTCACATCGGGCCGGATGCCTTCGACCTCCTGCGCGAACCAGAGCGGGAAGGTGTCGTTGTCGCCGGCCGTGATCAGAATCGAGTACGGCTCGACCGATTCCAGGAGGTCGCGGGCGAGGTCGTGGGCGGCGAACTCGTTGGCGCGGCTCGCTGTGACCCGATTGCCGAGCAGCGGAATCAGGCAGAGGCCCGCGAGCGGGAGCGCGGCCAGCCAGCGCTTCCGCTCGTCCAGCCGGTCGCTCAGGTAGTTGGCGACCCCGCTCATCCACGCGCCGATGCCGAGCGCGACCATCGTCCCGAAGAAGGCGAACGAGCAGAGGAAGAAGTAATCCCGCTCGCGGACCTCGTGCCGCTCGCTCGGCGTGATGTCGGGCCGGAGCGAGAACCCGTACTTGAAGTTGAGGTAGAGGATCAGCGCCACCGTCAGGGTGCCGACCATCGCGACCGCGGCCCATCCCGCCCGCTTGTCGCGCTTGAACAAGGTCACCAGGCCCGAGATGCCGAGGACGGCAAAGAGCGCCGTGGCGATCCGGTTCACCACGCCCCAGTCGCGGGCGTACTGCCAGGAGAAGTACTGCCAGTAGTTCTGAAACTGGGAGACGATGTCGGCCTGGCGCGCGAAAACGGAAGGCTTCCCGTACTGGACCCGGTTGAGCACGTCCATCAGCGCCTGGCTGAAGAAGCCGACCGGCTCCCCCTCGTTGATCGGCGGATGCTGCGCCGCCCGGATCGGCAGGAAGATGTAGTTAGGCGTGAGCCCGATGATCACCGCCAGCACGATGCCGATCACGACCTGCGGCCGGAGCAGCGCGCGGGCGTCGGTCCATAAGACATAGACCGCGACGGCCGGTGCCGCGAGAACGCCCATCATGTGGTTCGTGGACGTGAGCGCCAGGAGATACGCGATGAGGATGAGCCACCGGTCGCGATGAGGCCCGGGCGCGTCGTCGCCCCAATGGACCGCGAGCCAGGTCACCAGCGCCATGTAGAAGAGCGAGACCGTGTAGACCTTTTCGTTCACGGTAGACTGGTTCCACACGGTCCAGCTGGTGGCGCCGACCAGAACGCCGGCAAACGCCGCCGCGAGCCGGGCCGACTTGACCGGCACGATCGACCGCAGCCACCGCTCGGCGACGAGAAACCAGAAGCCGGCCGCGGCCGCGCTCGTCACCGCCGCGAACAGGTTGATCCGGACCGCATACGAGCTCGCGAGCGGCAGCAAGCCGAACACGTGCGCCATGAGCACGAACAGCGGATTCCCGGGCGGATGAGGAATCCCGACCACCTTCGCTGCTGCGATGTATTCGGACGTATCCCAGAACGCGGTGGTCGGCGCGAGGGTCGCGAGATAGATGAGGAAGACGACGCCCGCCGTAGCGGCTGCCCACGCGTAAGGAGGGCGCGGCGTTTCGTCGGTTCTTGGTGCAGTCATGAGGCTCGTTTTCTTTGGAGAGGACTTAAAGAGCCCTAAGCCCTTCTAGTGTCTAAACATCCTCTTACCAGTGATAACCATGGCAATCCCAAGCCGGTTGGCTGCCGCCACAACCTCCGCATCGCGCACGCTGCCCCCCGGCTGGATGATCGCCGCAATGCCGTGCTTGGCTGCTTCCTCGACCCCGTCCGCAAACGGAAAGAACCCGTCGGAAGCCATGGCCGCACCCACGGTCGAATGCCGCTGCTGAGCGGCTTTGTGGGTGGCCATGAAGACGGCGTCTACCCGGCTCATCTGGCCGGCGCCGATCCCGATCGCCTTTTCGTCCTTGGCGAGCAGCACGGCGTTCGACTTGACGGTGGCGACGGCGGCCCACCCGAAGCGGAGATCGTTCCACTCGTCCGAAGTCGGCTTCCGCACCGTCGCGACGTTCCAGAGATGCTCGGCCGGCTCGAACGTGAACCGGTCTTGAATCAGAAAGCCGCCTCGGACCCGCTTCCAGTCGAGCGCGCCGATTGACTCGCCGATCGGCAGCTCGACGACGCGAAGGTTCTTCTTCTCGGCGAAGAACTCGAGCGCCTCCTCCTGGACCGCGGGCGCTACGATCACCTCGACGAACAGGTCGCGGAGCGACTCCGCCATGGTGCGGTCGATCACCGTGTTGCAGGCGATGACACCGCCGAATGCGGACAGCGGGTCAGTGGAGCGGGCCTTCTCGAGCGCGTCGAGGGCGTTTCGTCCCACTGCGATACCGCACGGGGTCGTGTGCTTCACGATCGAGCACGCCGGCCGGTTCTTCCACACGGCGACCGCCGCCGTTGCGGCGTCGATGTCGAGCAGGTTGTTGAACGAAAGCTCCTTGCCCTGGCGCTGTTTGAGGTCGCGCAGACCGCGCGGCTCCTCGGTGACATACGCCGCGGCGCGCTGCTCGGGGTTCTCGCCGTACCGAAGCGAGAAAATCCGCTCGGCGGACACGTTGAGGCGCGGCGGAAGCCCCTCGTCCCGCTTGGTGAGATACCCCGCGATCGCATTGTCGTAGTCGGCCGTGTGCGAGAACACCTTCGCCGCGTAGGCCTGGCGGATCTCGTGGGAGATGTCGCCCTTGGCGAGCAGCCCCAGCACGACCGGATAGTCGATCGGGTCGACCACCGGCAGGACCAGGTCGAAGTTCTTCGCGGCCGCCCGAAGCATGGACGGCCCGCCGACGTCGATGTTCTCGACCGCGTTCTCGAACGTGACGTTAGGTGCCGCGATGGTGGTCTGGAACGGGTAGAGGTTCACGGCCACGAGGCTGAAGGGGGTGATCCCGTGGAGCTCCATCGCGGCTCGGTGCTCGGGAAGATTCGGCCGGCCGAGAAGGCCGCCGTGGATCTTAGGGTGCAGGGTTTTGACCCGTCCGTCGAGGATCTCCGGAAAGCCGGTGACCTCTTCCACGCCGGTGACCGGGAGATTCGCCTTTCGGAGCGTGAGCGCGGTTCCTCCGGTGGAAACGAGCTGCCATCCGAGGTCGACCAAGCCGCGGCCAAACTCGACAATGCCGCGCTTGTCGCTGACGGAGATGAGGGCACGTTTCATGGGTGCGTTGCGTTAGGCGTAGGGCGTTGGGCGAACGGGGCCGGCTTGGCATCCGTGAGCACGAAGGGAACTGCCGTACCGGAGGGTGCCGCCGCGAGCACCGCCGCCGGTAGGAGACGATGCTCGGCCGCGAGCACTCGTTGCGCCAGCGATTCCGGAGTATCGCCGGGAAGCACCGGGACCCGGGCCTGGCCCAGGACCGGACCCTCGTCGTAGCGCTCCGTCACGAGGTGGACCGTGGCGCCCGACTCGGCGTCCCCGCCCGCCAGGACTGCGCGGTGGACATGAAGACCATACATCCCGGGCCCGCCGTACTTGGGCAGGAGCGCGGGGTGAATATTGATGATCCGCCCGGCAAAGCGCTGAACGACACGAGAAGGCACCTGTTTGAGAAACCCCGCCAGCACCACGAAGTCCACCCTCCACTGGTCCAGCAGGGCGAGCCACTCGGCCGGCTCAGCGCTAGATTGAAGCACGGCGGTCGGGATCCCCTCACGGCGGGCGACCTCGACTCCGCCGGCGTCCGGCCGATTGCTGACCACCAGCGCCACGGTTGCATCCGGCCGCTCCCTGAGCGCCCCAATCAACGCCGCGAGATTGCTACCGCGCCCCGAGATGAACACCGCTACCCGCATGGACATAGCCGCCAAATATAAACCGAGCCGACACCGGCCGAAGGAAGCCCGATTGATGGGCGTCGAGCCCGATCGGCGTCCGGGAATTCCCCTCCACCTCAGGTGTGGAGAGGACATCTTGCCGTCGATTCTGGCCGCCGGGATCGGGGGCGACCGGGAGCGATGGGCCGATCCGCTGTGCGAGGGGCCGATCCATCCCTGGACGGCGGACCTCGATCGGCGGCGCGAGCGGGGCGTCTACCTCGCCCATCGGTACTTCTACGCCTATGGCGAGGTCTTTCTCAACCTCGGCATCCAGGACCATGTGGTGGACGACGCGGGGATCTATCAGGAGACCGTTCTTTGGTTGGAGCACGACCTATTCGACCAGATGATCCTGGTTTTCCTCCTCAACCGGCTCGCACCCCTGGTCAAAGAGCAGAAGGTGTCGCTGATCTCGATCGACCGGTATCCGGGCGTTGAACGGTTCATCGGACTAGGACAGCTTGGCCCGGATCAACTACGGGACCTGTTCCCGACCCGGGTCGTCGTCGAACGAGATCAGGTGGCGGTCGCAGCGCGAACGTGGAAAGCGCTGGCGTCGCCGACGCCCAAGGCGCTCTCGGGGCTGTTCAAGACCGATCTCACGCCGCTGCCGTTTCTTGCGGCCGCGCTTCGCCGGTACCTGGCGGAGTACCCGTCGGTCGAGAACGGGCTCGGACGCACAGAACGAATGGCGCTGGAAGCGATCCGTGACGGCGCCGGGACCCCGGCCGAGGCGTTCGTCGCGGTTCAACAACGGGAGGAGAATCCCTACCAGGGCGACGCAATGTTCTACGCGATCGTCAGAGACCTCGCGCGGGGATCATTTCCGCTGATCACTTCGTCGCTTCCCCGGTTCGCGTCGCTTCGCGACGATCGCCTCGCGGGCGCGCCGATCTCGCTCACGTCCACGGCGAGCGAGGTGCTGTCCGGCCGGGAAGACTGGTTTCGGATCTACGGGGTATCGAAGTGGATCGGTGGCGTTCACTTCATGGGTCCCGCGCCGACTTGGCGGTGGGATGAGGGGGCAGGGAAGGTGGTCGATCGGTCGCGGGCGTAATCACCGCGTCACCTCACGCGGTGCTCCTCGCATCCTGCTCCGCCGAAGCGCTCAGCACAAGCTCCGCCGCTGCCTCGAGGTCTCTCACAACAGCAAGTCCCAGCGCCCGGGCGCTATCGGCGTAGGTCGCGCCGGTTCCGGTTTCCACCAGCACTCCGGTACCCGTGAAGACCTGGGCAGGCATGACGTCGCTCAGCCGGTCGCCGACCCACCACGAACGGGCCAGGTCGATGTCGTGCTGAACGGCGGCCTCACGATAGAGCTTGACCCCCGGCTTGCGGCAGAGGCACGGACCGGTCAGCTCCGGGTGGTGGGGACACACCAACGTCGCGGTCAAAGCGGCGCCCTCCGCGGCGAGCAGCTCCTCGACCCGTCGCGATACCGCATGGTAGGCATCCCACGTGATCAGCCCGCGGCCAATGCCGGACTGGTTGGTCACCACGATCACCGGGATCTTGGCCTGATTGAGACGGGCGATGCCCCGCCCGGCGCCGTCGAGCAGGCGCACTTGTGCCGGGTCTCTGAGGAACCCCGGGTCGTCGACGATGGTGCCGTCGCGATCGAGAAACACCGCCGGAATGCGAATCATTCTGCCAGGGCCTGCTCCAGAGCCTTCGCGATGTCGCGGAAGCTCTCGACGGGAAGCGTGCGAGGGTCGAGGACGATGACGTCGTCCACGATCCGAACCATGATTGAGGGGTCACCGAGCCGGAGCTTGAGCGCCAATGCGTTGGCTCCGATCGCTCCCGGCGTGATGGAGACGAGACTCGTCGCGAGCTTTGCACCTGGAAACGAGCCGCCACCGACGGCTGATTCGCCGATTCGGATGGTGGCGCCGAGCCTTGCGGGACATTGAGCCGCGAGGGAGCGTGCTCGACTCTCGAGCTCCGCCGGCTGGAGCGTCAACATCGCCAGCACGGGAATCTCCGCCAGAGCGCGAGCCGGGTCTCGATAGAGCATCAGGGTAGCTTCGAGCGCCGCCAGCGTGAGCTTGTCGGCGCGCATCGCTCGAGCGAACGGATTCTTCCGGCACCGGCCCATCGAAGCAGCATCGCCTACGACACAGCCGGCCTGCGGTCCCCCGAGCAACTTGTCCCCGCTGAACACGACGAGATCGGCCTGTCGCGCAATTTCGCCGACCAGCGGCTCGCCGGTCAGTCCGTAGGGAGCCAGATCGGCGAGAAGCCCGCTCCCGACGTCGAAGATGTAGGGGACGCCGACCTCGCGGGCGAGCGCGCCGAGGTCGGCGGGGTCGGGGCTCGCGACGAAGCCGCTCATGGCGAAGTTCGACCGATGCACGCTCAAGATCGCGCCGGTCTTCTCGCTTACAGCAGCCTGATAATCGCGAAGGTGGGTCCGATTCGTGGTGCCGACCTCACGGAGCACGGCGCCGCTCTTCTCGAGAATATCGGGAATTCGGAACGACCCACCGATCTCGACCAGCTCGCCTCGGGAGATGATGACCTCGCGCCCGGCGGCGATCGTGTTGAGCGCAAGGACGAGGGCGCCCGCCGCGTTGTTCACGATCATGGCGCCGGCCGCACCCGTGAGCTCCGCGAGAAGGGACGCACAGTGATCGAGCCGGCTCCCACGGGTTCCGGTGGCGAGGTCGAGCTCGAGATTGCTGTAGCCGGCGCCGATTCTCGCGACCGCCTCGAGGGCGGCTCGCGCGAGTGGCGCCCGGCCCAGGTTCGTGTGCAGCACGACGCCGGTCGCGTTGAGCACCGGCACCAGCGAAGGCGCGATTCGGTCGGCGACGCCGTCCGTGATCTCGGCGGCCCAATCCTCCGGTACCGGCCGCTGGCCGCTCCGGACGACGGCGAGGATCTCGCGGGTGACGGTGACGACGACGTTGCGCGGTACCCGGTTCATCAGCGACTGAACGGCGGGCGTGCTGAGGAGCCGATCGACCGACGGCAACACCCGGCGCGGATCGGTCATGACCGGGTCGGCCGCGACCGATTGGCCGATTGAGATTGAGACGGAGGAGGAGGTGGCGGCGGCGGCGGCGCGGGTGGTGGTGCTCGCCGGGTCGTGTCCCGGCGGGCGGCCGCGGTATCCGGCCGGACCGGTACGAGCTGCGGTGCGGCCTTCGCCTTGGCCGAGTCGGCTTTGGCCTTTGCCACCGAGTCGGCCTTGAGCTTCGTCGAATCGACCGGCGGCGGCTTCTTCTCTTCCGGCACCTTGAACCCCTGCGACGACCGACCCGCGACCTGACTGACGTTGCGGATGCCGAAGACTTCGACCAGGTACCGGGCGTTAGGCTCGAGGTTGACTTTGGTCCTGATGACGAGATGATCGTAGAGCTCGGGCCGCGAGAGGAGAGGCCCGCGACCCACCGTGTCCGCGGCTTGTGTGCGCCGGGCGCGCCGCCTGGCGCCCGGCTCGATCGCCTCCGCCCGCCGGATCGAGTCGGCGCGTGCCAGCGAGTCCGCGCGAACCTTGGCGATCGAATCCGCGACGACTTTGGCTCGGGCGATCGAATCCGCCTTGCTGGTGTCAGGCTTCACCGGAGCTTTCCCGTAGACCGAATCGTAGCGCTGCTTGGTGAAGAGACCCTCGACCGTTACCGCGGTCGAGTCGGGCAGCTTTCGAAGCCGGACCGAATCCATCCGGAGGAGCTGGTACGGGTCGAGCTGCTGAGAAAATGCCAGCTCGATCGAGATCGAGTCGCGGATCGTGACCGCTTGGATCCGCGCCGGGAGGGTATCGTGCTTGAACTCCCAGATCTCCCCCACGGAGTCTTGGCCCGCGGCGAGCCGGACGGTGTCGAACGCTTCCCGACCGTCGAGCCGCCGGTTGTGATTCTGATCCTGGACGCCGAACACAAGGTACGGGCCGGCCGGCAGCGGTCCAAAGGTGAAGTAGCCGAGCGAGTCCGCGGCGCCCTTATAGATCAGGCTGTCCTTCGGCGAGGTCATGAGCATCGCCTGCACCAGAGCCAGCACCTCCGGGCGCCGGGTGCTCCAGTCGATCACGCGTCCGCGGATGAAGAGGGTCGGCAGGGGAGCGCCGGTGGTGAACGTGATCACCTCGCCCTCTTTCGTGCGGTTGTTACGGAGATCGAGAAGTCCCGGCAGCAGCTCGATCCGGTACACCAGGTTGGGCTTCCATCCCTCGCGGGGCCTCACGGTGATCCGGCTCTTGTGCCATCCGATCTCGGGGACTTTCCGGCTCGGTGAGAGCACGATGAGCTTCTCGAGGTCGCCGCTGCCGAGCCCGAAGTTGGGCTGGGAGCCTTCGGAGACGATCTCGCTGAAGCGGAATTCGGCGTTGCCTTTGAAGCCCGGGATGACGAGGAGCGATTCCGGATAGGTGCCGACCAGCCGGGGCGGGGTAAAGTCCTTCGGCCCCCCGGGCGGATCTCCCATGCGGGCACAGGCGATCCCGACGCCGACCACGAGGGCACAGAGCCAGCGACCAATCCGGAGCCGAGCGCTCACCCGGTGCAACCCAACCGGCCGCGCTTGTCGGCGAGCACCGCGATCTGATCGCGCCATTGGACCAGCTTGTCGCGCTCCTTCTGCACGATGTCGGCGGGGGCGCGGGAGACGAACTGCTCGTTGGCGAGCTTCTTCTCCTGGCCGCCCACGAGCTGGTCGAGGCGGTCGGCTTCGGCCTTGAGCCGGGCGCACTCCTTGCCGAGGTCGACGAGATCGCCTAACGGCACGGTCACGGCGGTGCCGTCCTGGAGCACCGCGTGGGCGCCGCCTTCCGCTTCCGCTCCGGTCCCGTTGCCGAGCGAGAGGGCCGAGAGCCGGGCGAGGCGCTCGATGGTCGGGCGCATCGCCCGAATCGCGGCCTGGACCTTCTCACCGGGCTCGGTGACAAACACGCGCACCGCGTGTCCGGGCTGCACGTTGTACTCGGCCCGGATGGACCGGACTGCGCCGACGAGCTCCTGGAGGGCGCCGAACTCGTCGAGCGCGCAGGGGTCGGCGGCCCGGCGATCGGATCGCGGCCAGGGCGCGACGGAGATCGACCAATCCGGATGGCGGCCGGGGATCCGCTTCCACAGGGTCTCGGTGATGAACGGCATGATCGGATGGAGGAGTCGGAGCGCGACGTCGAAGACCTGCGCCGCGACGGCGCGCGCCACGTCGCCTCCGGCCTGCTCCCCGTACAGGCGCGGCTTGATCGCCTCGAGGTACCAGTCGGCGAGATCGTTCCAGAGGAACCGATAGATCGCTCCGGCGGCGTCGTTGAGCCGGAAATTCTCGTAGGCATCGGTCGCTTCCACGACCGTCGTTTCGCACCGGGCGAGAATCCACCGGTCCACCAGGGCCAGCTCGCTCTTCTCGACCGCGGACTCCGCTTTCCCCGCGAGCGGCCGGACCGGTCCCTCGAGATTCGAGAGCAGGAAGCGTCCCATGTTCCAGAGCTTATTGGCGAAGTTCCGCCCGGTGGAGAACGAGCTCTCGAGGTCGGCGGGGTCGAGGATGACATCGGTCCCGACCGCGAGCCCGCCGATGACGGTGTAGCGGAGGGCGTCGGCCCCGTACTGCGCGACCACATCGAGCGGGTCGATGCCGTTGCCTAACGACTTCGACATCTTCCGGTGGAGCGTGTCGCGGACGGTTCCGTGGAGATATACGGTCGTGAAGGGGAGCGCTTTCTGAGTCTCCAGGCCCGACATCACCATCCGCGCCACCCAGAAGAACAGGATCTCGGGCGCGGTGACCAGGGTATGGCCCGGGTAGAACCGGTCGAGGTCCGCCGCGCGGGCCGGCCATCCCAGGCTCGAGAACGGGACGAGCTGCGAGGAGAACCAGGTGTCGAGGACGTCTTCGTCCTGATGCACCGGCCCCGTGCACTTGGGGCACCGCGTGAGATCGGTCCGGCTCGCGCTGACGGCACCGCAACGTGGGGCCTCGCAGTACCACACCGGGATCCGGTGTCCCCACCAGAGCTGGCGCGAGATGCACCAATCGCGAATGTTCTCCATCCAGCGGGCGTACTCGGTGCCGCGCCGCTCGGGAATAAACTTCAAGCGGCCGCTCTCGTAGGCTTCGAGCGAGGGTTTGGCGAGCGGCGCCATCTTGACGAACCACTGGTCGGAGAGCCGGGGCTCCACCACCGTCTCGCACCGGTAGCAGTGGCCGACCGCGTGCCGGTGCGGATCGATCCGCTCGACCAGGCCTAACGCCTCGAGCTCGGCGACCACCCGTTTGCGCGCTTCGAACCGGTCGAGCCCCTGGAATCGCTCCGGAACGGTCTCGGCCATGCGCGCCTCGGGCGTCATCACGTCGATGGCGGCGAGGCCGTGGCGGGCCGCGATCTCGAAGTCGAGCGGATCGTGGGCCGGGGTGAGCTTGACGGCACCGGTCCCGAACTCGCGGTCGACCGCCAGGTCGGCAACGACCGGGATCGACCGGTCGGTCAGCGGCAGCATAACCCGGCGGCCGATCAGTTTCCGATAGCGCTTGTCCTTGGGGTGGACGGCGACGCCGGTATCGCCCAGCAACGTCTCGGGCCGGGTGGTCGCGATGGTGATGGTGCCGGAGCCGTCCTCGAGCGGGTAGCGGAAGCGGTAGATCTTTCCGTCCACTTCCTCCTTCTCGGCTTCCTCGTTGGAGAGCGCGGTCAGGCAGCGGGGACACCAATTGATGATGTACTTGCCCCGATAGATGAGCTTCTTCTCGTACCACCGGACGAAGACCTCGCGGACGGCGTCGGAGAGGCCCTGGTCGAGCGTGAAATAGGTCCGGTCCCAGTCGCAGCTCGCGCCGAGACTCTTGATCTGCTCGAGGATGGTGTCGCCGGTCTCGCGGACGTAGGCCCACACCCGCTCGACAAATGCCGGGCGCCCGAGGTCGAACCGGGTCAGGCCCTCCTTCGCCAGAAGCTTCTCGACCACGTTCTGAGTCGCGATCCCGGCGTGGTCCGTACCCGGGAGCCAGAGGGCTGCGCGCCCGCGCATCCGCTCGAACCGGATCAGCACGTCCTGGATGCCGAGGTTGAGCCCGTGGCCCATATGGAGCTGCGCCGTCACGTTAGGCGGCGGCATCATGATCACGTAGGGCTCGCCGGGGCCCGGGCGGAAGAGGCCCCGGTCGAGCCACCAGCGATAGAGCTTGGCCTCGACGGTGGACGGATCGTACTGCGGCGGCAGGCTGTCGGTCATGCGGTCTCGAGCTCGTCGTCGTCGCTGAGGTCGGGCAGGTCGATGTCGTCCTCGCCGTGCACCAGCAGGCAATCCACGACGTGGATCCCGGGCTCGGCCGCTTCCCGCGCGAGCCGGAGCGCGCGGCTTCGTTCCAGCCGAGTCGGGACCCAGCCGTGGAGCTCGACAGCGTGAGGGCCGGCTTTCAGGATCACGAACCGGAGCGCGGCGAGCCCCGCGTCCCGCCTGAGGCGGCTCCGGATCGCGATTACCTTGGCGTCCGACTCGACCTTTTTCTTCCGCCCGGTGGGCCGGAGCTTCCGGCCCCGCAGCAGCTCACCCGCCACGACGCCCGCCACAAGCCCGAGCCCGAGGCCGATCAGGGAAACGGCGACCAGGTTGGATGAACCTGCTCGGGGTCGGCGAACAATCTGTATGCGGGGGCGCTGCATAGCGTTAACTTAATAGGTCGGTGCACCGGTGGCCTAGCGGGCAGTTCACTCCAGAGCTCGTCAAAATCATGTCGGACTCATCGCTGGTTCGCACCAAGCTTTCGACTTCGCAGCTCGTGGCCTTCGCCATCGCTGTTCTGCTCGGGCTCGGTCTTTACTTTTGGCTTGCCCCGAGGACACCGGTTGTGGTGATGCCGGCGGTGGTGGTGGAATAGACGATCTACGCCGCGACGTCCGGAGCCCGCGAAGTAGATCCTTCGCGAAGCTCGGGCTGACAGCTTCCGTTTGGGCCCGCGCTCGGGATGGCGGCTTTGTCGGCATCAACAAGTACGCGGTGCGGCAGTTATCGATGACCTGGCACAACTCTCAAGAAACCGATGAATTCGATTCGTCTCACGCTTCCGGACGGTAGCGTCCGCGAGCTCCCCGCAGGAACGACCGGCCTCGAGGTCGCGCAGGCGATCGGCCCGGGGCTCGCTCGGGCCGCGGTGGCGATCCGGGTCGATGGTCAGATCCGTGACCTCGCCCGGCCGATCGATGCCGATGCCGCGATCGCGATCCTGACCGACCGTGATCCCGACGCGCTCGAGCTCCTCCGGCACTCCGCCGCGCACGTGCTCGCCACGGCCGTCCGGCAGATCTTCCCGACGGCGGGGATCGGCTTCGGGCCGCCGATCGAGGACGGCTTCTACTACGACTTCGAGGTGCCCCGGCCGTTTGGCCCCGAGGATCTCGAGAAGATCGAAGCCGTCATGAAGGAAGTCGCCGCCAAGGACTATCCGTTTGTACGGGAGGCGGTCGATCGCGCGGAGGCGAACCGGCGGTTTGCCGACGACCCGCTCAAGCTCGAGCGGATCAGCGAGCTTGGACCGGACGAGACCATCTCCGTCTATACCGACGGCCCGTTCGTGGATCTGTGCCGCGGCCCGCATATCCCGTCGACCGGCCGGCTCAAGCACTTCAAGCTGCTGACAACGGCGGGCGCGTATTGGCGCGGCGACGAGCGGCGCCAGATGCTCCAGCGGATCTACGGGACCGCCTGGTTCAAGAAAGAGGACCTCGAGGCGTATACCCACCGGCTCGAGGAGGCGAAGAAGCGCGACCACCGGCGCGTCGGCCGGGAGCTCGACCTTTTCATGTTCCACCAGTTCGCCCCGGGCGCCGTCTTCTGGACTCAGCGCGGCACCACGATGGTCAATGTGATCAACGACTATCTCCGCGAGCTTCAGCGCGACGACTACCAGGAGATCAAGACCCCGTTGATGTACAACAAGGGGCTCTGGGAGATCTCGGGTCACTGGGGGAAATACCGCGAGAACATGTTCCTCGTGCTCGACAACGAGACCGGCGAGCACGACTTCTCGCTCAAGCCGATGAACTGTCCGTCGCACTACCTGATGTACCAGGCGAAGAAGCATTCCTACCGGGATCTTCCGCTCCGGTACAATACGTACGATGTGCTCCATCGGAACGAGCTGTCGGGCGCCCTGTCCGGACTAACCCGGGTCCGCCAGTTCCAGCAGGACGACTGCCACGTCTTCATGATGGAGAGTCAGATCGCCGAGGAAGTGGCGCGGCTGACCGAGTTCATCGTGGGGTACTACGCGACCTTCGGCCTCACCGCCACGCTCGGCTTCGCGACCCGGCCCGAGAAGCGGCTCGGCTCCGACGAGACGTGGGACCGGGCCGAGACTTCGCTCAAGGCGGCGCTCGAGGCGACCGGCCGGCCGTACGTGCTCAAGCCGGGCGATGGGGCGTTCTACGGTCCCAAGATCGACTTCGAGGTGTCCGACTCGATCGGCCGGAAGTGGCAGTTAGGCACGATCCAGCTGGACTACGAGGCGCCGGAACGATTCGACCTCACCTATGTCGGCGAGGACAACACGGCCCACCGGCCGGTCGTGATTCACCGCGCGGTGAGCGGCTCGTTCGAGCGATTCATGGCGATCCTGATCGAGCACTTCGCCGGCGCGTTCCCGGTCTGGCTCGCGCCGGAGCAGGTCTGGGTGTTGCCGATCGGCGACGCGCAGCGCGAGGCGGCGGAGAAGATCACCCGCCGGCTCCGGTCGCAGGGGATCCGTGCGAAGCTCGACGCCAGCAACGAGACGCTGAACTATCGGATCCGCCACGGTGAAACGATGAAGGTGCCGTACATGCTCGTGGTCGGGCAGCGGGAGGCGGAGGCGGGGACGGTGGCCGTGCGAGTTCGCGGAGCGGGGAGCAAGCAGGAGATCGTGCCGCTCGCCGACTTCGCGGCTCGGGTGACCGAGGAGATTCGCAGCCGCTCGATGGTGCCGTAGCCTGGCCGACCCGGTCGGGCGGCAACCGGCTCGCGGCCTCGACCGGGTCATCGGGGTCAGGGCGCTCAGCCTAACGGCGGTCAACCAGACCGTCGGGGTCGGAATCTTCGGCCTCCCAGCTGTGGCCGCGGCCGCGCTCGGGCCTGCCGCCGTCGTCGCGTACCTCGCCTGCGCAGGGATCATCGGGTTGGTCGGTCTCTGCCTCGCCGAGGCGGGCAGTCGGGTCTCGGCGCCCGGCGGGCTGTATGCGTATGCGGGCGCCGCGTTCGGGCCGCTGGCAGCTTCTTTTGTCGGCACGCTCAGCTGGCTCGGCAACTCGGTGATCGCCAACGCCGCGGTCGGGGTGCTGCTCGCGAGCACGATCGGACGGGTTGTTCCAACCCTTACGCTTCCAATTCCACGGGCGCTCTTTCTGGCGGGCATGTATGCTGTGCTCGCATGGGTCAACGTGCGCGCGGTTCGGGACGGCGTGGGGCTTTCGGTGGTTCTCACCGTGCTCAAGCTCCTGCCGCTCGTGCTTCTCGTGTTGGTTGGGCTGCCGCAGGTTCACTTCGAGCTCCTGAGGTGGCAATCAGCGCCCAGCATCGCCAACGTGGCAAAGACGACCGTCGTCCTGGTCTTCGCGTTCTCGGGGATCGAGGGCGCCCTCAGCGCGAGCGGGGAGGTTCACGAGCCCGCCCGAACAATTCCGCGGGCCATTCTCGCGACGATCGCGCTGATCACCGTCCTGTACATCGGCCTGCAGGTCGTCGCTCAGGGAATCCTGGGCCCGGCGCTGGCCGGTGCCGGGGAGACGCCCCTCGTGTCGGTGGCGCGCGTGACACTCGGAGCCGCCGGCGCCACGTTGCTCACGGTCGCCGTGGGCCTCTCCGCGGCGGGTTTCCTCTCCGCCGACGTGCTGACCGGACCGCGGGTGCTCTACGCGCTCGCGCTCGACGGCTTGCTCCCGCGCCCGCTCTCGGCGGTCCACCCTACGTTTCGCACTCCGGCAGTGGCGATCGTGGTCTATGCGGCGCTTGCCGCGCTGTTTGCGATCAGCGGCACCTTTGCCCGCCTGGCCTTCATCAGCGCGGCGGCAACCTTGCTTTCGTACCTGGTCTGCTCCATCGGAGTCCTCCGGCTCCGCTCGCGCGGAATTCGGGGCGAGCAGGTGCCCTTTATCGTTCCAGGGGGGCCGATAGTTCCTATCGTCACAGGAGTGACGATTCTTGCCCTGATTTCGAGC
>JBDTOH010000046.1:0-18307 GCA_039933355.1 Gemmatimonadota bacterium
ATGGCCCGGGCGTCACCGGGGCAGAGCTCCGCGCCGCCCTGGCCGACGATGGATTGTTCCGGTGGCTCTGCGCCTGCGCGGTCTACCCCGAGCTGCATTGGGATCTGACCGCCCGGCTCGGTGATCTCGGCGAAGTCGGCGCCCATACGCTCACCGAACGGAACGTGCTCCGCCTGGTCCGGCTCCGCTGGTTCCGCGACGGCCTCATGCCTAACGAAATCCGCGGGTCGCTGCTCGATGAGCTGGCCCGGCTCGACCAGGGAACCGGGCTCGACACGGAGCAGGCGGCGCGGCAGATGCTGGCCCGGTTGATCGAGCACGAGCCGATCGGGCTCGAGTCGGTCGCCGGCCGGCTTCAGCGGAAGGAGCTGTTCCAGCAGCGGCTCTACCTCTATCGGGACGATCCGCCGGCCCGCCGGGAGGCGCTGAGCGCGCTCCGCGACGAGGTGGCCGAGGAGGAGATCCTTCGCGATGTCACGGTGGTCCGGCTGCTCGAGCGCTCGCTTCCGAACCGGCTCGCCCTCGCGCTCCCGCGGTGGCTCCGGGAGGCGGTCTGGCCCGCGGGGCATCCGGCGTTAGGCGCGCGCCGGGCGGTGGCCGCCGGGCTCGCGGCCGCCCTCGCAACCGGGGCGTGGGTCGCGCTGCCCGACTTGCGCCCCGGGTCGGTCCGGGTCAGCCTCGCGACGATCGTTCCCGGGCTGCGCGCCGCGGTGCTCCAGCCGGACGATCGCGCCGACCTAGGGCTCACCCTGATCGACTCGGCCGGCGGCCCCGTCGGACTGGCCGGGGTCACCTTCGCGACCTCGGCGCCGGACGTGGTCACGGTGGATACGTCGAACGGGAACCAGATCCTTCGCGCGGGACGATCCGGCTCGGCGGTGGTGACGGTGGACCGAGGCGGCGTCGGAGTCCGGATTCCCGTGCGGGTCCGTCCCGACAGCGGGTTAATCCTCCTGCTCACGCCAGGGCAGTTCGAACAAGGCGTGCTCGGCCGGCTCATGTCACCAGAGGTTCCTCTTCCCGCGACGCGGCCAATGCCATCGGCCGCGAACGCTCGGCCCACCAAGACGCCGTCGAGCGCGGGCGGCCAAACGAGATGGACCAGCTGCGACCCGGCTACTGTCGAGATCAAGACCTCGACTTTTGGAGAGTCCTGGGGCGTCGCCGAGGCGCGTCGGGTGGGAAGTGCCGTGGTGATCGGGCGCGCGCCGGGAATCACGCTGGTGCGGGTGATCCACGTGACCCATGGCAGCAGCAATCCGCTCGTGCGCGAAGTCGAGAACCCGATCGATCCGCTCACGCCCGATCTCGCCGGGATTTACCCGACCCTGGTCGCCAAGGCGTCTGCGATGCTGGCGCTGCTGCAGAAGGATTCGACTCTGCGGATTCGCGGCGTCGCCGAGCTCGTGAGCGATCCGGCCGATCCAGTCGCCCGGGGCGCGCGCCAAACGTTACCGAACGATTCCTGGGCTTCCAAGCTCCTCGAGGATTTGGTCAAGATGGGAGTGCCCCGATCGCGCCTCGACTTTCAGACCCGTAGCGCGCCGGCAACCTGCGGATCCATTCCGCTCCCCGCCGTGCCGACCGCCGGTCAGCTCAACCGGATGAGTTTCTCCGTGGTCCGCGACTCCGGAAGCGGGGCGCCGACCGTTTCGCTCGAGATTGCGCCGGCCGTGCTCGAGCTGGCCGCCGGCGAGGAGCGGGTGCTAGGGATCAAACCCGGACCCACGGCGATCGAGCCCGACAAGGTGGACTGGACGACTAGCGACGCGACGGTTGCCCTGGTGACCGGGGGCAAAGTGCTCGCGGTGGCCGGCGGAACTACAACGATCACGGCGCGCTATCAGGGACAGGTAGGAACGGCACAGGTGACCGTCACCGACGCCGCGTATCCAGGCGTCAAAGTCCCTGCCGTGTCCGGACGCAGTATCAGCCAAGCGACGGCATTGCTTCGCAAGGCGGGTCTGAGCGTCGGTGGGATCGATACGGCGGTGGTGCTCACGTGCACCGTGAGACCGGCGCAGGTGACGGGGACGAAACCACAGGAGGGCGCGATCGTGTCGGCGGGGGGCGAGGTCCGCCTCGAGGTGAGGCCGGCGCGGGACAACCGGGCGACCGTGCCGAACCTCGTCGGACGGCCGCTCGCGATTGCCAGAGGGCTGCTCGTCGATGGATGCCTAACGTTAGGCCTGGTCGACAGCAGCGAGGTCCGCGCTGCGAGGAGTCAGGCGCAGCAGCAGAACCAAGCCGCCAGACAAGTGCCGGTGGTGGTCGATCAAAACCCCAGCGCGGGTGACGTAGTCCCGATTCGCTCCTCGGTCTCCATAATGCTGACCGAGGGGAGCACCGGCTCCGCCAAGACTCCTGCGACCGACGATCAGGCATTTGTCGACCGCGCCGTCAAGACACTGCGTCCAAACTACGTCTTGAATCCCAAGGCACCACTCTCTGAATTGGGAAAGGGGGTCCCGCGGAGCCAGGTGCTATCGCTGCTCATGGGCGATCCGATGTTCGCGAAATTCGAGCGCCCCGACAGCTGGATCGACGGCGTCGTCCAGTTGATCCTCTGCCGGAGGGTCAATGCTAAGGAGCTCGACACGTTTCGAGCCGAAATCAAGAAGCTCGGCGATGACGGCTTCGTGGGGCAGCTCGTCGACTCGCCGGAAGCGCGGAGCAAGCGGTCCAGTTGCCTGGGCGAGCGACCTGTTGCCTCGGCCAAATGAGCCGAGCCGCTACACGACGCCCTTCTTCACCGCCTCCACAATCTTCTCCGCGAAGAAGTCGACTTCGTCCGTCGTCGTGAACACGTTCGGCGTGATCCGGAGTCCGCTGAACTCGGGATGCACGATCGCCACGGTCTGAATCCGGTGCTTATCGAGTAGCCAGCTGAAGAGCTTGACCGGGTCGACTCCGCCGACGCTCACGAGCGCGATCGCGCCGGAATAGGGCGTGTCGAGCGCGGTCGGAATCGAGATCCGGTCGCTTTCGGCGAGCACCCGTTTGGCCCACCGGTCGCGGAGATAGCGGAGCCGCGCGATCTTCCGCTCCGCACCGATCGAGCGGTGGAACGCGAGCGCGACGGCGATGGCGTTATGGTTGGCGGCCGGGTGGGTACCGATCTCCTCGTACTTGCGGATGTTCTCGTCCATCTCCTTGGGGGCCGCCATGAGCGGCCATAACGTCTTCTGCTTCTCCTTGCGGACATAGAGGAAGCCGGTGCCGATCGGTGCCAGCAGCCATTTGTGCAGGCTGGTTCCGTAGTAGTCGGCGCCGAGCTGGTCGCGGGTGAAGGGAAAGTGGGCGTACGCGTGCGCTCCGTCCACGAACACCTCGATGCCTAACGACCGAGCCATCTCGACGATCTCTTTGACGGGAAAGATCTGGCCGGTGAGGTTGGTGATGTGGGTCACCTCGATCACCTTGGTCCGGGGCGTGATCGCGGCGCGGAACTGATCGACCAGGTAGCGAGTGGACGGCGGCGGCACTTTGAAGGAGATCGTCTTCACCACGATACCGTCACGGCGGGCCCGCTGGTCCCAGCTCGTGAGCATTCGCCCGTAGTTCTGATTGGTGACGATGACCTCGTCGCCGCGCTTGAGATCGAGCCCAAAGATCATGATCTCGTTGGACTCGGATGCGTTGCGGGTGATCGCCATTTCCTCTGGGTCGCACGCGAAGTCCCGGGCGAGGTCGCGCCGCACGCTTTCGATCCGGGGTTCGAGCACGGACCACATGTGGTTGACGGGTAGCTCGTTCGAGAACTTGAGGTCCCGGATCATCGCGTCGAGCACGTGGGTAGGGGTGGGGCAGACCCCGCCGTTGTTCAGGTTGATCATCGTGCGGTCGAGATCGAACGCACGCTGAATCTCGCTCCAGTAGGCCTCGTCATCGGGCGCGCCGCCGCCGTGCTCGCGGGCCCGGAGAACCTGACGGACGGCGGTCGGTCGGAACGCGGGAGCGAGGGCGGCCGCGCCGGCGACCGAGGTGATGAATGAGCGGCGGGTGGTCATGAGCTCACCTGGGTGGGGGCGACCTTTAATCTTGGCCCTGCGGACCATTTCCGCCAGGTTAGGGCCTCGAGCGCGTGACCGCACAGGGCTCTTTGGTACCGTCGAGATCCTGCTGGTTCGGCAGATGACCCCACCGTTCGACGCGAGCCCGTTCTCTCGAGATCTGGAATTGGAACGCGGTGACCGGCCGGCTCCGAGAGCCGCGAGGGGGTCGTGACGGGCGCGTGTTTCGCGGCACGACCCCTGCTTTTCCTGCCGAGGTACTATGACGCCCCTCGACAACATGGTTCGCTCGTTCGGATCACATCCCTCGGCCCGAAAACATCTTAGCGCTCGCGCCGCAACCGATTGCACTGCGGTGGACCGCGTCCGGGTCTGGCAATTTGCTGGCCTGTTGACCGCTGCGGCGCTCCTTCTCTCGATGGCAGGCTGCTCGAGCGGGGCGCCGACCGAAGAACACCTCGATCCTCCGAAGCCGGGCTCGCTTCACGTGGAGATCGGCGGGCTCGGCAGCGGCGGTCAGGCGGCCGTGACGGTGACCGGACCTAACGGCTTTACGCAGCAGCTCGCGGAGGCCCAGACTCTCGCGGCGCTCGTGCCGGGCTCCTATGCGGTCCAAGCGGCCGGCGTCTCGATGGACGGCGACAGCTATGATGCTTCCCCGGCCAGCCAGGTCGTCTCCGTCGGTCCGGGGCGGCTCAGTAATGCCTCACTCAGTTATGCGATCGCGACCGGTCGAATCGCCCTGACCGTCACCGGCCTGCCCGCGGGCGCGCAGGGCACCATGACGGTCACGGGGCCGACGCCGAGCGCCCATCCCGTCGCCGCGCGCGACACGATCCGAGGCCTCGCGCCGGGCAACTATTGGGTGAAGGCCGGCGCGATCGTCGCCGACAGCGATCGATATGCGGCCGCTCCTGACTCGATCCTCACGCTGGTGACGCCCGGCACCGCACCGAGTCCGGTGGCGTTTGCGTATGCGCTGGCCTCGGGGCGACTCGCGGTCACCGTGAGCGGTGCGCCGGCAGGCACGACGCCCGACATCACGGTCACCGGCCCTGGGAGCTATAGCCGGTACTTGAGCGCCTCCGAGACTCTCGCCGGGCTCGCTCCGGGCGCCTACTCGATTGTCGCGGTCCCGGTGACCCTGAACGGCAACAGCTACGCTGGATCGGCCGCGCCCGGGTCGGTCACGGTTGCAGCGAGCGCGACACCGGCGACAATGACGGTCACGTACGGGATCTCGACCGGAACCCTCACGGTCAACGTCGATGGGCTGCCCGAAGGAAGCGCGGGCAGTGTGACCGTGACGGGACCGGCGGCCTTCCAGCAGGCGATCACCGCGACCACGACGTTCGTGGGTGTCGCGCCGGGTGTCTATACGATTGCCGCGGTCCAGGTGAGCCCGAGTGGTGCCGTGTACACGGCCCAGCCGGCGAGCCAGACGGTCACGGTGGCGGCCGGCGCCGTGCCGGTTGTCCGAACCGTGACATATCAGCAGGGAGTTGGGACGATTCACCTAACGGTGAGTGGTCTGCCGACCGGCGTTTCCGGTGCCGTGACGGTAACGGGCCCTGGGTACAGCCATACGTACGCGTCCTCAGCTACCATCGGATCGCTGACCCCCGGGAGCTACACGATCGCTGCGGCCTCGGTCACGTCGGGCCAGACCTGGTCGCCATCGCCGCTGACGCAGACCGTCCCCGTGTCGGTCGGCGGAACGGTCAACGCGACGGTGACCTATGTCGGCAGCGGCGGCACGCTCGCGGTGACCGTGAGCGGCCTCCCGAACGGGACGAACGCAGCCATTGTGGTGAGCGGTCCGGCCGGGTACGCCCATAACGTCACGGCCACGGCGACGTTGACGGGTCTCACCGCCGGCACGTACATGCTGGCCGCAAGCCCGGTGACGGCAGCAAGCCAAACCTATAACCCGACGCCTACCGCTCCATCGGTCGCGGTCACCGCCGGAGCCGTGACCCCGGTCGCCATCAGTTACGCCGCGGCGCCCGCGACGACGTTCAACCTCACTATCGCCGCGATGTACCTAACGCAGGCGGCCGCGAAGCTCGATGGGTCGACTCCGCTCGTGGCGGGGCGCAACGCGTATCTCCGGGTGTTCGCCGTCGCCAATCAGGCGAACTCCGCAACGCCGCCGGTACGGGTCCGATTCTACAGCGGCGCGGTGTTGGTCCAAACGTCGACGATCCCGGCGCCCGGCTCGTCGGTGCCGACCTCGGTGAGCGAAGCAAGCCTCGGCTCGTCCTGGAATCTGGCCGTGTCTGGGGCCTTGATGCAGTCTAACCTCAAGATCGTCGCGGATGTCGACCCGGCCGGCGCCGTGCTCGAGTCGAGCGAGGCCGACAACCAATTTCCGGGGGCCGGCATGCAGGCGGTCGATGTCCGCTCGCTGCCGACCTGGAATGTCCGGTTCGTACCGATTCTCCAGCAGGCGAACGGGCTTCAGGGCAATGTCACCCTGGGGAATGGACCGCAATTCCTCACGAATTCGCTCAAGCTGCTGCCGGTGGCGGCGTACGATGCGGACGTTAGGTCGGTCTACACGACGACCGCGCCCGCGGTGGACGCCGGGGATGCCAACGGTGCCTGGGGGACGATTCTGAGCGAGATGGCGGCGCTCCGCGGCGCCGACGCCAGCAGCCGCTACTACTACGGAGTGCTGAAGACCTCCTACGGCAGCGGGGTCGCCGGCATGGGCTATGTGGGCGGGTTGTACTCGGCGATCGGCTGGGACAATCTCCCGAGCGGGTCGGACGTGATGGCTCACGAAGTGGGGCACAACATGGGCCGGTCTCACTCGCCCTCTTGTGGCGCTACCGGTGTCGACCCGGGATATCCCGTCTCCGACGGGACGATCGGCGCGTACGGGCTCGACGTCACGACCCTGACGGTGATGCCGCCGGGCCGATTCGACTTCATGGGCTACTGCAATCCGGATTGGGTCAGCGACTACACTTGGCGCGGGCTCATCACCTACCGGTCGAGCGGACCTAACAATGCACCCGCCGCTGTGGCCCCGGCCGGAACCGTCTCGGGTCTCCTCATCTGGGGCCGGGTCACCAGCACCGGTGTCGTCTGGGAGCCGGCGTTCCGAGTTCCCGCGCCGGTCGAAGCCGCGACGAGCCAATCCGGCGCGTATCGGATCACAGGCCGCGCCGCTGATGGGAGCCAGCTGTTCAGTTACGGGTTCGATCCGGTGATGACCATGGTGCGGCAAGCCGGTGCACCCCACGAGCATCACTTCTCGGTGGTCGTTCCGCTCGACGATCGCACCGATCGTGCCCTCGCGCGGCTCACGCTCGAAACCGACGCGGGCACGTTCAACCGGTCGGCTCAGAATGCGGTGGTGATCCCGGGCCGGCCTCCTGTGCTGTTGCGGGACCCCGGCGCCATCCTGGTCCGGCCCAACGCCCGCCAGGTGCGGCTTCAGTGGGATGCGGCGACCTATCCCGTCGCGATGGTCCGCGATGCAACGGGCCGAGTCATCTCGTTCGCCCGGGGTGGAAGTGCCACGCTGTGGAGCCAGAGCCCGCGCTTTGAAGTCGTGTTCTCGGACGGGGTAGCGGAGCGCCGGATTCGCGGGGTCGTACCGAAGTAAGCGGAGACAGGGGCCGGGAACGGGGGACCGGGACCTCACCGCGAGCGGGCGGCCCGCCTAACGGCAGCTCATGGCCGCGGTCCCCGAGGCCCCGACCCCCGGTCCCAATTACCTTTCCCCGATGACCCAGTCCTACCTCATTACCGGAGCGTCCACCGGCATCGGCGAGGCTTGCGCGCTCGAGCTCGACCGGCTCGGGCATCGCGTGTTCGCCGGCGTCCGCAAAGCGGCGGACGGTGAGCGGCTCGCGGGCCGTGCCTCCGAGCGGTTGATCTGGCTGATTCTCGATGTGACGAAACCCGATGAGATCGCCGCCGGGGTGACGGCCGTGGACGATATCGTCGGAGATGCCGGGCTCGACGGGCTGGTCAACAACGCCGGTGTCGCCGTGGGTGGACCGCTCGAATACGTGCCGCTCGATCAGGTCCGTTTCCAGTTCGACGTGAATGTGTTCGGCCTCTTGGCGGTGACGCAGGGGTTTCTCCCGGCGCTCAGACGCGCGACCGGTAGGATCGTCAACATCGGGTCCATCGCGGGCCGCGCGACCACGCCGTTGGTCGGCCCCTATTGCGCCTCCAAGCACGCGGTCGAGGCGATCACGGATGCGCTCCGGCTCGAGCTCGCCGACGCCGGCATCCAGGTGAGCGTGATCGAGCCGGGCGTCGTGCAGACGCCGATCTGGGACAAAGGGGCCGAGCAGCTCTCCACCGTCGGCGAGCGGCTGCCGGCAGCGGCACTCGAACGGTACGGGGGCAAGCTCAAGGCGTTCACCCACTTGCTCGCCTCGAACCGTCATGGAGGCGTACCCGCCGCCACGGTCGCGAAGGCCGTGCTCCATGCGCTCACCTCGAAGTCGCCGAAGACCCGCTACGTGATCGGCCGCGATGCCAAAGTGCGCTCGCAGATTGCGCGATTCCTGCCGGACCGAGTTCTCGACATCCTCATCCTTGGATTCTTGAGGCGGATGGAGCGCAAGTTTTCGTGAGCGGTGCCGCGGTCCGGAGCCTCGCCGGGCTCGCGCTGGTGCTGGCGTTAGGCTGTCTCGACGAAACCCCCACAGGCACGCCGTCGTCCCCCGATCCCGGCGGTCTTCCTCTCGCGGTGCCGGCGTCGGCGTGGCTCGTACCGGGCGGGACGGTCATGCTCCGGCTCGCCTCCGACTCGGTCGGAGCGTCGGGAATCCAAGCTCGGTTCGAAACATCCGACCCGAGCGTGGCGACGGTCAGCAGCAGCGGCCAGGTCACCGCCCGCGCTCCGGGAGCCGCGGAGATCCGCGTCATCACCAGAACCGGTCGCGCCTCGTCCCGCATCACCGTGGTCGCGAAACCGCGCGAGCCGCTGGTCTGGAGGGTTGCCCAGGCCGGCCTCACCGACGTCTCCCTACTCGGGATCTGGTCGGCGGATGCGCAGACGATCTTTGCCGTCGGCCAGGCCGGCACCGTGCTGCACTCCACCGATGGCGGCACCACGTGGCAGCTGATGCGCACGCCGATCCGGAACGATCTCGTCGGCGTGTGGGGGTCGTCCGCGGTGGATGTCTACGCGGTCGGAGCGGGTGGCGCGATCATCCACTACGACGGCGGCCAGTGGGAATCGATGCCCAGCCCCACGACGACCGCACTCCTCGAGGTTTGGGGTCTCGGACCTAACGACGTATATGTCGTCGGGGCGGGCATCGCTCTTCGCTACGACGGCTCGACGTGGAGACCGATGCCCGGCGCCGAAACCTCCGAGCTCTGGGCCGTGTTCGGCACCAGCCCGACGGAGCTCTGGGCCGCCGGTCAGGACGGCCGGCTCCTCCGATGGGACGGACTCCGCTGGAACGTCATGCAGACTCCGACTCCTCTCCTTCTGCTCGGCTTGTGGGGCACCGACCGCACCAACCTCTACGCCGCCGGCATTCAGGGCACGCTGCTCAAGTTCGACGGCTCGGTCTGGACGAAGGTGCCGGTGCCTTCCACCGCCGACTTCTTCGCCATCTATGGCCGCTCTCGCAACGACATCCTCGTCGCCGGAAATGGCGGCGCTGTGCTGCAGTACGACGGTATGAGCTGGAGCTATGTCCCCCAACCGGCCACTGTCGAAAACCTTCGGGCGATCCATGCGGCGCCGGGCGCGCCCTATCGGATCGCGGGCTGGACCGGCACGATCATTACTCGAACCGCGACCGGCTGGGCCAACCTGCTCACCTCGCCGACGCTCGTCGCGACGACGACCGGTTCCGACGGACAGGCCTACGTGGTCGGCGGCGGCGGCGCCGTCATGGTGCAGCGGGCCGGTCAGTGGGTTCGAGCGCCGACGCCGACCAAACGTGACCTCTACGGCGCTGCCCCCGGCGCTGCCGGTCGAGTGATCGTGGTCGGCGACCGGGGCACGATCATGCGTGGGAGTGGAGACCAGTGGGCGCTCGAGGCCTCGCCGGTCTCCACACTCCTGCGCTCGGTGTGGACCGATCCCGCCGAGCCCGCGACCGCATTCATCGTCGGTGAGGCCGGCGCGATTCTCACCTGGTCGGGCGGCGCCTGGGTCAGGATGACGGCTCCGACGTCGGCTTTTCTCCGCCATGTGTGGGGCTTGAACGGCCGGGATGTATTTGCCGTCGGGGACTCGGGAACGGTACTGCACTACGACGGCCGGTCCTGGCAGCCGATGGCGAGCGGAGTCAAGGACTTGTTGCGCGGGATATGGGGCACCGGTCCCCGCGACATCTTCGCCGTCGGCGCGAACGGCACGGCGATTCGCTTCGACGGCGCCCGCTGGTACCGCCTTCCCACGCCGACCACGGACGAGCTCCGCGCCGTGTTAGGAAGCGGTCCGACCGACGTGTACGCGGTCGGCTTCGATGGGACGACGATCCGGTTCGATGGGTCGGCGTGGGCGGCCCGCCCGACGATCACCTCGAGCTTTCTGCTCGGGCTCGGGCCGGTGACGCCGGGTGCGGTGGCGGTCAGAGCCGTGGGGACCAACCTGACCATTCTCGACGAGACGCCCTGACTCAAGCCGGGTAGCCTCGGTGCCGATACTCCGGGTGATGGCTTCCTCCTCACTCCCCATTGGTGCGCTTCAGCGCCCGGCATCGACGAGCGACGTTGTGCCGCGGATCCTCCCCGCGGGCGACGATTCTCGTTCGGTCGAGGCGATCATCTCGGAGCTCGCCCGGGTGAGCGTTACTGCGGCGCACGCGCGCCGCCGGCTCGGCCTGGTGCTCGCGAGCTATGTGATCGTGCTGACCCTCGTGATGACGCTCTTGCCCTTTGATTTTCAGTCGCCGGACCGATGGCGGATGGTCGGGTATGCGGGTATCCAGGATCTGATCGTCAACCTCGCCCTCTTCATCCCGATCGGGTTCTTCTGCCGCTTCGCGCGCATCGGCCGTGAAGATCGGTGGGCGATGGCCGCCCTGTTCGGCGGCCTCGCCCTCAGCGGGGTGATCGAGCTGCTGCAGGTATTCGAGCCGGTCCGATCACCGTCGCTGCTCGACGTCGGCCTTAACGGGTTAGGTGCCTGGGCCGGCGCCTTCCTCTATGACGCCGCGCGGCGGGCGCTCGACCAGCAGGAGCGCCGGATCGGCGTCCTCGCGCTCGACCTGCCGCTGGTCGGCATGCTCTACCTGCTCATCCCGCTGCTCTGGCTCGCCGGCCTGACCCGGCCCGACGGACCGGGCGGCGGGGTTCTCGAGCTGCTGCCGGGATTCACCGGAGCGGTGATCTTCGCCGCGATCGACCGGCACCATCTCAGGGCCGAGCGACGGATTCCCTGGTGGGCCGCGCCGGCCGCGGCATCGGCCTGGTTCGCGTTAGGCATCGTTCCGACCTGGCGGGGAAGTCCTTCCGCTCTGGTCGCGGCGATCCTCGGCCTCGGGATCGTCACGGCACTCTTCTCGCGAATCCTGTTCGAGGTCGACCCCGCCAACCGGCGGTACGAGCGGGTGACACTCGGCCGGGCGCTTCCCTCGCTGATCGTCTACATCGGTCTCCTGCATCTGTGGCCGCTCGAGCAGTTGTCGTGGAGCTGGACCGCCCGCTTCGCCTTCAACCCGACCGCGAGCCGACTCAGCGACCTGCCGATTCTCTCGCTGATCGGGTTAATCAGCGCGTTCTCAGTGTTGGGCTATGCGATTGCGGAAGCGCGGGGCCGCCGGGGAGAGTCGACGATGGTGGGCTCGATCAACGTGCTCGGGCTCGGACTGCTCGGCGCGACACTGCTCGGCGCGGCGCGCGGGTTTCATCCGCTCTACGGGCTCAGCGTCGCCGAGGTACTGCTCGCGGCGCCGGCCACGATGGTAGGCGCCGCGGTCTACTGGCTGACCCGCGGTTATGTCCGGAGTCTGGTGAAGGAGCGCGAGCTCGTGGCCGCCCTCGGCGACGCGACCGCGCCGGTCACGGTCTCATCGCCCGGCCGGGCGGTGCCGACCGGCTACCATAGTGCAGATACAGCACGTCAGCTGACCCATCGGATTTCACGGTGACGACATAGAGCCGGTCGTAGTCGCTGTCGGTCAGCTCCCCGACCGAGCCCCCGCCTAACTTCTGCACGATCACCGGCACCAGATTGCTGTGCGTCACCACCAACGCCCGGCTTCCGGCGGGAAGCGCACGGAGCCGGCCGATCAGCGAGTCGGGCTTGCCGGCGGGCAGCCGCTCGGCTGCGATGCCGAGCGCTTTGGCGAGCGGAGCGCCGGTCTCTTGCGTTCGCTTGAATTCCGACGAGAAGACCGCCGCGATACCCGCGTCCTTGAGCACGGCGGCGAGCGCCCGAGCTCGAGTCCGGCCGGCCCTCGTGAGCGATGGGTTCGGCGTCCCCGGTCCCTTCTCGGCGTGCCGGACCACAAAGACCGTGAGCGGCTTTTCCTGAGCCGAGAGCGACCCGGGGCTGCCCAAGCCCGCGGCCAACATCCCGAACAGTGCAACGGCGCCGATCAGACTTCGCATGAACCCCTCGTGAGCCGTGAGACGTTCGACCGTGATGATGAGATCAGCCAATCTAACTCCGTGGAGTGCCGCTGTGCTCGCCCTCCGACTCGAGGTCGTCCCCAGGACGGCAGACAGGAAGACGATCTGCGGAACGAGTGTGCAGAAGGGGAGGACCCGATGCCGGTAGCCGTTGCTCTCATGACCAGCCCACCGTCGTACCGCCTTGCCGCTTTGCCGTCTCTGTTGCTCGCCCTGGCCTGCGCAACCAATCCGGTCACTGGGAAGAGCGAGCTTTCTCTCATCTCCGAGTCCCAGGAGATTTCAATGGGACAGCAGGCGGCCCAGGAGACTCGGCAACAGATCGGCGTGGTGGCCGACAACAGCCTGCAGACATACGTCAGAGGCGTCGGGCTCAAGATCGCGAAAACGACCGAGCGTCCCAATTTGCCGTGGTCGTTCGACGTCGTCGACGACCCCGCGGTCAACGCGTTTGCCCTTCCGGGCGGATTCATCTTCATAACCCGGGGCATTCTCGCTCACATGAACAGCGAGGCCGAGATGGCGTCGGTGCTCGGTCACGAGATCGGGCACGTGACCGCGAAGCACTCCGTGCATTCGATGAGTCAAGCACAACTGGCGCAGCTCGGGCTCGGGATCGGGAGCGTGCTGAGCCCCCAGGTGGCGGCGTTGAGCGGCCTCGCCGGTCAAGGGCTTCAATTGCTGTTCTTGAAATACAGCCGCGACAACGAAACTCAGGCCGACGACCTCGGGTTCCGCTACGCCTTGAACGATGGTTACGACGTGCGCGCGATGCTGAGCATGTTCTCGATGCTCCAGCGGATTGGGGAGAGCGGCGGTGGAGGAAAGTTGCCACAGTGGCTGGCCACGCACCCGGATCCGGGGGATCGGCTTGCGAAGACCGAACAGCGCCTGGCTGCGGCCACGGCGGACCTGAGCAAGACGACGCTCAACGCCGACCCGTTCATGCAGCGGATCAATGGGCTGGTGTTCGGTGAGAATCCACGCCAGGGGTTTTTCGAAGGAGTCCGGTTCAACCACCCGGATTTAATTTTCCGGATCGACTTCCCGCAGGGCTGGCAGACTCAGAACCAGGCCTCGGCCGTCTTGGCCGTGAGCCCGCAGCAGGACGGGATCTTCGCGGTCACCATCCCCGGCAAGGACGCGCCGGCCACGATGCTGCAGCAGTTCCTGGCGCAGCAGGGAATTCAGGCGGGCCAGTCCTCCTCGAGCTCGATCAACGGGCTCCCCGCCGCCGCCGCCGACTTCCAGGCGCAGAGCCAGGACGGCAGCACGATCGCCGGTCGGGTCACGTTCGTCGCGTACAATGGAAGCACGTATCGATTGCTGGGCTATACGACGGCTGCGAATTTCGGGAACTATCGGTCTCAGTTCCAGCAGGCGGCCCAGTCGTTCGATCGGCTCACCGATCAGGCGGCCCTGAACAAGCAGCCGGTCCATATCAAGCTGGTTCGGCTCGCGCGCGACATGACTGTCGATGATTTCAATCGTCAGTATCCGAGCGCGGTCCCGGTCGCCACGATCGCTCTGATCAACGGGGCCGCCGGTCCGGCCGACTTGTTGAAGGCGGGAAAATGGGCCAAGCGGGTCCAATAGCGATCGGAACAGCCCGTCGTCTTACGATCCTACCGTCCTACCGTCCTGCCACCCTATCGTCTTGCGTTCACCCGCGGGTCGTCTTCCGTTTCATGAAGTCGTGCAGAATGAACTGGCCTAACGTCATCGTGTTGGTGAAGTAGGCCTTCCCGCGGCACATCTCCGCCACCTTCATCACGAACTCCACCAGGCTCCGATCCCGCGCGAGCATGAAGGTGTTGATCAGGATTCCATTCCTCCTGCACGCGGCCACCTCGCGGAACGTGACCTTCAAGATCTCGGGATCGAGCCCCATCGAGTTGAAGTAGATCTCGCCGTTCGCTGTGGTCATCGCCGAGGGCTTCCCGTCCGTGATCATGATGATCTGGCGCATGTCCTTCTTCTGCGCCAGGAGTAACCGCCGCGCGAGCTTCAGCCCTTAGGCGGTATTGGTGTGATACGGTCCCACCTGCGCCGCGGCCAGCCCCGTGATCGGGATCTCCTCGGCCGAGTCGTGAAACAGGACGACCTTCAGCGTGTCGCCGGGGAATTGAGTTCGGATCAGGTGGGTGAGCGCGAGGGCCACCTTCTTGGCGGGGGTGAACCGGTCCTCCCCGTAGAGAATCATCGAGTGCGAACAGTCGAGCATCAGCACCGTCGCGGCCGACGAGCGATACTCCGACTGGTGGACCATCAGATCCCGATACTCGAGGTTGATCGGGACACCCAGCCCTTCACGAGCGATCGCGTTGCTGAGCGTGGAAGAGACGTCGAGGTTCAGCGAGTCGCCGAACTCGTACGGCTTGCTCGAGCCTTCGGCCTCGACTCCGGTCGCGAGGTGGGGCGTCTCGTGCGCCCCCACGCTCGACTTGCCCAAGGAGCCGAGCAGGCTCTTGAGGGTCCGGTAACCGAGGAAATCGATCGCCTTGTCCGTCAGGTTGAATTGCACCTGCTGCGCCGCGCCGGCGGCCTGCCCGCCGGGCCCGAGCACGGAGCTGTAGCTGGACGGCATCATCGTCGGCTCTTTGGGCGTGAGGTAGCCTTCGTCCATGAGCCGCTGCACGATCTTGTCGAGCATCTCGCCCAGCTGTTGCTCGATCTCCGCGTCTCGTTCCTGATCGCCGCTCGATTCGCCGCGGAGAAACTTCACCATGTCCGGTGTGAGCTGCCCCGACTTGATCAAGGCGTTGAGGATCGCGTCCCTGAGGGCGTCCATCGAGCGGTCGCCACCCTCGGGCGGATCCGCCCACCACGGCCAATCGTTCTGATTCCCGGCAAACCCCGACTGGAGCAGGAAGTCTCCCAACTGTTCGAGGAGAGCCTGGAGGTTGACCGCGTCGCCGAGCTCGGCGGAGTATTTGGAGTAGGTTGTGAAACGCATGGGGCTTAGGGCTGAGGTGTTAGAGAGTAGTCACCCTGTTTGAAGCTAGCACCCCGACCCCCGAAGCCCTAAGACGTAAGGCCTAAGCCCTACTATCTTCACCCGGTGCCCTCCCCGTCCTTCGGCGCCCTCCGCTACCGGAACTTCCGCCTCTTCATTTTCGGCCAGTTCGTCTCGCTCTGCGGGACGTGGATGCAGTCGATCGCCCTCAGCTGGCTCGTGCTGCAGCTCAGCAACTCGGCGTGGAAGACCGGGTTGGTGAGCGCGCTCGGTGCCGCGCCGGTCTTGCTGTTCACGCTCTATGGCGGAGTGATCGCCGACCGGGTCAACAAGCGCCGCTGGTTGATCGTGCTCCAGACTCTCTTCTTGATCGAGGCGCTGGCGCTTGGTGTCCTGACCGCGAGCCACCTGATCACCGTCCCGCTCATCTATGGGCTCGCCGCGTTCTCCGGCCTGATCAGCGCGTTCGAAATCCCCATCCGCCAGGCGTACTTCGTCGAAATGGTTGGCAAGGCCGACCTGATGAGCGCCATTGCCCTCAACAGCTCCGCGTTCAATCTCTCGCGCATCTTCGGTCCGATGGTGGCCGCGTGGCTGATGGCTCTGTTCGGTCCGGCGGCCTGCTTCTTCGTCAATGCGGCGAGTTTCTTGGCTGTGCTCGTCGGGCTCTTCTTGATCACCGCGCGCGGCGTCCCCGCGGCGGATCTCAGGAAGGTGGGCTATCGCGAGGGAATCCGGCACGTGCTCGGCTTGCCGCTTCCTCGCTCGCTCGTGATCGTGACGACCGTCGTTACGATGTTCGGAGCCTCGCTGATCGCGATCCTCGCCGTGTTCGCGCGCGACGTGCTCAAGACGCAGGTCGGAGGCTACGGCGGTCTCATGTCCGGGTTTGGTCTAGGCGCCGCATCAGGAGCGCTCACGCTGGCCGCGGCCGGTCAGCGGTTTCCCCGGGAGAAGGTGGCGTTGGGGTCGGCCGTCGCCCTCGGCGTCAGCATCACGCTCTTGGGATTCGTGCGCCATTTCCCCGCCGCTGTGCTGCTGCTCGTCGTGACCGGGCTCGCGATGGCGCTCAACAGCATCATGACCAACACGATTCTCCAGACCAGCGCGCCCGACCATATTCGCGGCCAGGTGATCGGCCTCTACTCGTTCATCGTGATCGGGTTGGCGCCGTTCGGCTCGCTCCAGACCGCCTGGATCGCGGAGCACTTCGGTGCGTCGACCGCCGTCTCGGTTGGTGGTCTCGTCTGTTTCGTTGTGGCGTCGATCATCGCGTGGCGAATGTTCCGCCGGCCGGTTCCGGCGGTGGAGGCGGCATGATCATCACGATCTCACGCCAATACGGCGCCGGGGGCAGCCGGGTGGCGGAGGGCGTCGCGGAAGCGTTAGGCTGGCGTCGGATCGACAACGAGCTGGTCGATCAGGTCGCCCTTCGCCTCGGGCTGCCGCCGCAGCAAGTCGCGGCGCGCGAAGAGCGCTCTCCCGGGTTCCTCGACCGCCTGATCCGGATGCTCGTCTCGGCCGCGCCCGAGATCCTCAAGGCGCCGTCCGATGACCTGCCGGAGCTGGACGAGGCGAAGCAGGTCAAGGTGACCGAGGCCGTGGTGGAAGATCTCGCGAAAGGTGGCAAGGTGGTGATGGTGGGACGCGCCGCCTCCGCGGTGCTCAGCACGGATCGGGACGCGCTTCATGTGAAGGTTGTCGCGCCCAAGGCCTTTCGCGTGGCTGAGACGATGCGACGGCTCACGCTCAACCCGCGAGATGCGGAAGCCGAGGTGGAGAGCTCGGACGCCAACCGGAGGCGGTACCACTACCAGCACTACGGCCGCGACTGGAACGACGCCACTCACTATCACCTGGTGCTCAACACGGGCCTGCTCGGCATCGACGGGGCGACGGCCGCCATCGTGGCGCGGGCGAAAGCGATGTGGCCTTAGCCTCGCTTGCGAATGCCGGTCCAGCCGACCTCTTCCGTCCGGCTGATCCGCTTCTGCGCGGCCAGGGCTTCGAGGACCAGCTCACATCCCGCGACCGTGGTACCCGCGTTGCCGTTCTGCCCGTTGGCGAGCTTCCGCACCAGCTTGATGAGCCCGGGAACGACGGCGAATGCCTTGGCCGCGAGCTCGCTCCGCTCGTCCGCGCCGATCTTGAGCGCGCCGCCCTGATCGAACCAGGCGACCGCTTCCTCGATCTGGTCGATCTCCTCGTCGCCGACCCGCTCGAGAAAGGTCCGGTTCGCCGCGCGCCGCACCAGCTCACGAGCGATCGCGTCCGAGCCTTGAATCTCTCCCTCGTATTCCAGCTCGAGCTTCCCGGTGATGGCAGGGAGCGCTGCGTAGAGGTCGCTGATCCGGGGAACGATCTGGGTCTCTTTGTGGCCGAGGGCCCGGCGCTCCGCGTTGGACACGGCGTTCTCAAGAAGGCTGATGGGAAGCCGCTGGCTCACTCCGGATCGCTTGTCGATCCGCTTGTCGGTGCGCGCTTCGAACGCCACCCGCTCGACCACTTCGCGGACGAACTCGGGCACTTGCAGCGGCCGATAGCCTCGCTCGACCCACGCCTCCTGCTCGGTGATGGTCATGCCGAGCTCGACCGACCGCGGATAGTGGGTCAGGATCTCCGCGCCGATCCGGTCCTTGAGCGGGGTGATGATCTTCCCGCGCGCCGTGTAGTCCTCGGGATTCGCGGTGAAGGTGATGAGGACGTCGAGCGGCAGGCGAACCGGGTACCCTTTGATCTGGACATCGCCTTCCTGCATGATGTTGAAGAG
>JBDTOH010000047.1:0-18220 GCA_039933355.1 Gemmatimonadota bacterium
ATCCCGGTCAAGCCGCTGCCCTTTTTGGCAGTCTCCGGCGTCGGCGCTGGATCGCCCGGCCTGCGGTGAGCCTCGGCCGGCAAGTTGCGGCACTGTTACCAGGGACGCTGGCCGAGACCCTGCGCGAGATCCGCGACTTCGCGCGGCTCTTGCCGACGCGGCTGATCGTCGACCCCTTCGCTTCGCCGGATCGCGCCGTCTTTGTCGCCGGCATCGGACGGAGCGGAACCACTTGGCTCGCAAACCTGCTCAACTACGACAACCGCTACCGTTACTTGTTCGAGCCGCTGCACCCCAACTACATCGACGCCGTCCGCCACTTCCAGCTCTATCAATACCTCCGCCCCGGCGATCGGCGGCCGGAGTTTCTCGAGCCGGTTCGAAGAGCGCTCTCCGGCCAGACTCGCGACCCTCGGATCGACAAGCTGAACCACCGCGCCATCGCCGGCCGCCGACTGATCAAAGACGTATTCGCGAACCTGTACCTGGGCTGGCTTCGGGAGGCGTTCCCGTCGGTGCCCATTGTCATGATCATCCGGCATCCAATGGCCGTGGCCGATTCCCAGCGAAAACTCGATCACTATGTCTGGCTGCAGCAGGCGAGCGCACTGCTCGAGCAGCCCGACCTCGTCGCCGATTTCCTCGGCCCATATGCCGACGAGATCAGGCGAGTCACCGATCCATTCGAGGTGGCGATCGTCATCTGGGCTCTGGTCCACCTGGTGCCGCTCCGACAGCTAGGTCCCGGGGAGATGCACGTCTGCTTCTATGAGCATCTCTGCGAGCTCCCCAGAGAGGAGATGGCCGGACTGGAGCAGTTCCTCGGGCGCCATCCGGGCGCAGCCTGGCGCGACAAACGGTTTCACGCCGCGCTGGCCCGCCCTTCGGAACAGGCCCGCCCGCAGAGCCCGGTGCTGGTCGGCGGGAAGTCGGTGGACGCCTGGATGCAGCATGTATCGACGCGGGAGATCGACGCCGCGCTGCGGTTGCTGGACCGGTTCGGCCTGGGAGGTCTCTACGGCGCCGGTGCCATGCCCAACCCGGCGGCGTTGCCCCACCGGCGAGATGCCTAACGATTGACTCGGAGCCTGCCGTAGTCGCCGGCGCGGGTTGTAGCCTCGGCTTGTTTCTTGCCTGACATTCGCCAGCCTTGCCCGGCCATTCGGAGGGCGGACCGTCTGCCTAGCGGCGGCGCGAAGCCGGCGTTCCGGCGGGCCCATGAGACGACCCAACGTCCCTTGATTGCCGTAGTCGAAAGATCGGACCCTCCGAAGTCATCGCCGCTTCGTAGCAGCTTGGTGCTGCTCGTCGTCGCTACGTCCGTAAGCCTCCAGCTGGGCGAGGTCGTCGTTCGGATCGCCGCTCCGCAGCATCTCATCGTCGCCCAGCCCGGCCTCTTCGAGCCGGTCGACTCCGTCGGGTGGATCTTCCGGCCGAACATCTCGCTACCGGTGAGCACCGGCGAGCGCGTCGTTGAGGTCCATACCGACCGCGAGCGATTCCGGACCGGCCGCGCCGGGCGCCGCGAAGGCGCTCGCGAGGTCCTCCTGCTCGGCGATTCGTTCCTCGCGGCTCTCCAGGTCGAGCACGAGCAGTCCGTCACGGGGCTTCTCGAGCAGGCGCTGGGTGATTCGGTCGCGTTCCGCAATGCGGGGGTGCCCGGCTGGGGCCCGTCACAATACCTGATCCGGGCTCGAGGGCTGCTGCGAGCTGGCCGGTTCGGCGCAGTGGCCGTGTTTGTCTACATCGGCAACGATATCGACGCCAAGCGGCGTCAATACTACCCCCCGCACGCGATCGATCAGCGCGCCAGACTCCGCATCCCCGCACGCCTGGCGTGGAAGAGAATCGTCAACGCGATTGTGCTTCCGCTCAACGACTGGTTGAAGGAACATTCGCATGCCTTCGTTCTGATCAAGAATCGGACTTTGGTGCTCCGAATGAAGCTCGGGCTCGCGCCGACGTATTTCCCGCAGGACTTTCTGAGGACGGCGTCCGGATCGGAGCGGTGGTCTACCACCGCGGCGATTTTGAACGACATCGATCGGTTGGGATGGGAGGACGCCAGACCGACAGTCTTCGTTCTCATTCCCGCTGCATTTCAGACCGAGCCCACAGTCTTCGCTGCCTACATGCGGGGACTGCGCATCGACTCGTCGACGGTCGATCTCGACCAGCCGACGAACCGGTTGAGCGCGGCGCTGCGTGCCGACGGGTTATGTGTCATCGACGCTCTGCCGGCTTTCCGCGACGAGGCTGCACGAGGCAGACGAATGTTTGGCTCCGTGGACCGCCATCTGAGCCCCGACGGCAATGTTGTACTGGCGCGTATGGTAGCGCCCGCGCTGAGAGCTGCGCTCGGAACCCGCGATGCCCGTGCTGCATGTGCTGCAGTTGGTGTGGTCACGACGCCTCAGAATCCGGAGCCTATCGGGCGCAACGGCACCCACGGACGACAGCGGACTAGACGACATTAGTCGTCGGCGTCACGGTGATTCGGCCTGAAATCGCCGGATAAGCCACACCGGTCCTAGTGGATCAAGATCCCACCTCTCGATGGCGCCTCATCGCGGCGCAATAGTTGCGCAAATAGGTGCACTCCTCGTCCCTCCGAGACCATCACATGGTGGCTGGCGTCGGCATGCACGCTTCGCGCGTGCTCGCGAGCACGGTTGCGTGCTGTGTTGCCGCTCTTGCGCTGCATTGGCTGGTCGAACGCCGCCGACTTCGGCGGTTTGTTCGAGCGCTCGATCTCCCCGCTCGACCGGTGCAGCGCGTGCTTTGGCTAGCGGCCTACCTCTCCAATCGCCCTCACGTTCCCGACGACCCTGCGTACTTGAGCCGCGTCTTCCGGCCGTTGGGAGCAACGCCGGGGAGTCTGATTCGCGATGGAGGTTGTTGTTCGGGCACGTCGCGCTTGTTCATCCTGTGTCTCGCCGAGCTGGGCATCCGGGCTCATCAGATCACGCTATACCACCGCGGAGGTCGTGCGCAGCACTGCCTGGTGGAGGCGTATCCCGGTGATGTTCCGTTGATCGCGGATCCGGTATACGGCGTGTATTTCACCGATACGAATGGCCGCCTCTTGTCCCTGGAGGACTTGCAAGCGGGAGCTTCCGTGGCGTGCCTGCCCCTCGCCAATTCAACGGCGAGGGGGTATCCGGCCCACAACTACTACGACTTCGACTATGCTCTCACGCAAACCGCGAACTGGACAAAATCCTGGCCTCGCCGGCGAGCTTATACCATGCTGCGCGCCCTGAGCGGGAGACGGATCGATCGGCTGCGTCTACCCGATCTGCTGGAATGGCCCCAAGTTCTGCTCGCGTCGCTGATCGTCCTGTTCGCCGTTGTTCTCGAGATCGCCGGATTCGTCATCGCGGCTGGGTGAGTCGACCGCTGCGCGTCCATTCCCTAACGTGAGCCAGTCGATCGGGGTGGGTGTCCTCGCTGAGCGCGATCGTCGGAGGGCTTCGTGGTGTTGGGGAGAAGACGGCGACCGGTTGCGTTCGTTGGAGGGTTGACCGCTGATGCGCGGCCCTGAGTCCGGTGAACTTCTGTTGCGTTGAAGTGGCTCGAACGGTTAGGCGGTGAAGCCCTCGCCGGCGACACAGCCCAATCGGGGAGACCTAACGAGAGACCCTGAGCCTGCCTTGAGCGATCGCAGCCGCGACCAGGTCCGCCGCCCAGGATCGGGCGGGCCCGCCTGCCGCTCGGCTCGACCGCCAGGCCAGCTCCCGTTGGATTGCTTGGCGCCAGACCCACCGGGGCCGGCCGAACCAGGTCGCGCTCGGCGCGGCGATGTCGGCTCGGGCGGCTTGCTCGCCGATTCCGGCGTAATACTTCCGGATGAAGCTCACGGTCTGACGCGCCGCCGGAATGAAATGCTCGACCCTGGCACCGGGCACCCACCAGCCCGATCCGCGCTCTTTGAGAATGGCCCGGAGAACGCCGACCTCCTCGCCCGATAGCGTTCCGGTTCCCACTCTCCCCAACGCGGGGTCGTATCGATGCCGTCGCTGGACGTCGAGCCGGACGGCGTAATTCGCGCCATACGGCACGACTTCGTGCGTAAAGGGGAACGGCTGGTCACCGAGCTCCCGAGCCGCGTAGGCACTCGAGACGAAGGCCCAGGCTTCGGTAAGCCAGGCCGGCGGAGTCCCTTCGAACCACGGACTCACGGGTCCTCCGAAGAAATCCGCCTCGGCGCGGAGCGAGAACGCTTCCTCATAAGCGGACAGCCACCTCGCATCCACCAGAACGTCATCGTCGGTCCAGATGATATAGTCGCCCTCGGCGGCCGCGACCGCGGCGTTTCGGGCATTGGAGAGGCCTGGGACAGCCTCCCAGATGCGCCGGAGGGGCAGTCTCGTCCCGAACTCCTCCAACACCTGGTCCGTCTCGTCAGTCGAAGCGTTGTTTACGACGAGCAGCTGCCATGAGGCACGCGGCGGCGCCAGGGCCGTCATCCGCTCGAGCGTCCGGCGGAGGAGCTTGGCCCGATTCCACGTACAGATAGCGATCGTTACGTGCATTTCGAGACGGCTAGAGCCGGTCTGAGGTCGACAAGGATTGCAGCCGGTCGAAGCAAAGCCCTTGCCAGACAAGGCTTGTCCAAGCCTTTTTTTGCCCCTGGGTGGCGCAGTTGTTGCACATCGCTTGGGATTCCATGACTGTTCTTTCTGACGCCAAAGTGCGCCGGGCCGACCCGGCCCTCGAAGCTCGGGTTGCCGAGCCCGCCCCGCCACCGGAACCCCCTGCGCTAGGCTTGTTCGGGCAGCTGCCGGCTACAGTCCGGGATCTCTGGGCGCACCGGGAGCTGGTCTACCAGCTCACCCTGCGCGACGTTCGGATCCGGTATAAGCAGGCAATCATGGGCTTCGGGTGGGCCATCTTCATGCCGGTACTCATCATCGGCTCCGGCTTGCTGGTCCGTTTTTCAATGGCTCAAATGTCCGGGCGCGAGCTGATCAGCACGGTCGTCGCCGGCATGGCGATCAAGGCCCTGCCGTGGGCGTTTTTCGCGGGTGCGATCGGATTCGCAACGCCGAGCCTCGTTTCGAACGCCAATCTGGTCACCAAGATCGCGTTCCCCCGCGAGGTGCTGCCGGTTTCGGCGACGTTGGCTCAGACGTTCGACTCCACGATCGGAACGTTAGTCCTGCTGATCCTGCTGCCATTTCTGGGCGTGATTCCGACCGTGACGGCTTTGTGGGCTCCGGTGATCGCGGTGCTGCTGTTCCTGTTTACGATCGCGGTCGGTCTCTTGCTCAGCTGCGGCAATCTATTCTTCCGCGATGTGAAATACATCGTGCAGGTCATCCTCACCTTTGGAATCTTCTTCACGCCGGTGTTGTACGAGCCTGAGCACCTCGGGCCGCGCGGCACTCAGCTCATTATGCTGAACCCGCTGTCGCCTCTGCTCGAGGGGCTCAGGCTGAGCGTCGTGCAAGGGCACAACCTCTTGGTGCCTCTGACGGCGGTCAGCAAGACCGGTGTCGTGTTCACCACGTGGGATCCGTGGTACCTCGTCTACAGCGCCGCCTGTGCCGTCGGGGGGGTGTTCATCGCCGCACTGGTTTTCCACCGGCTCGAATCGCTCTTCGCCGAGAGGGTCTGAGCCGTGACCCGAATCGTCGTTGATCGAGTCTGGAAGAAGTTCCGGCGGGGGGAGACGCACGACAGCTTGCGCGATCTCGTCGAGGCGCTGGCGCGGCGGATGTTAGGTGGGCGCAAACCCGATCCGACCGAGCTCGGCAAACGGGATTTCTGGGCGGTCCGCGATCTCAGCTTCGAAGTCGAGCCCGGCCAGGCGCTCGGGATCATCGGCCCCAATGGATCGGGGAAATCCACGGTGCTCAAGCTCCTTACCGGGATTCTCCGCCCGACCGCCGGAAGAATTCACCTCAGCGGCCGGATTGGCGCGTTGATCGAGGTCGCGGCCGGCTTTCACGCCGACCTGACCGGCCGGGAGAACGTCTTTTTGCAGGGCGCCATCATGGGGATGCGGAGGGCGGAGATCGGCCGCCGGTTCGACGAAATCGTCGAATTCTCCGGCATCGCGCCGTTCATCGACACCCCGGTCAAACGATACTCCAGCGGGATGAACGCGCGGCTGGGCTTCTCGCTCGCCGCGCATCTCGATCCCGACATTCTGATCATCGACGAAGTGCTTGCCGTAGGCGACTTCGCCTTCCAGCAGCGGGCGTTCGCCCACATTGGCGAGATGGCCCGGCGGAACATCCCGGTCGTGATCGTATCGCATCAACTCGACCGGATCGCCTCGCTCTGCACCACGTGCATCCTGCTCAAGCAGGGTGAAGTCGTTCGGCGAGGCACGCCGGCAGAGTGTATCTCGCAATACGTTCAGGAAGTCTCGCAGACCGTGGCTTCGGAGGACATGGCTGGGCTTCCGGTCCGCATAACGGCGCTCAACCTCGCGACCACGGCGCCCGTCAAATCGGGGGAGCCGTTTGCGTTCTCGATCGAGGGCGCGGTCCACGATGCGGCCGCCGCCGAGCGCCTGACCGTGGCAATCCGGGTGAGCGCGGCCAATACCGGTCAGCTGGTCTATGCTGTCGGAACCGGGCGGATGGGGATCACGTTCACGGAGGAGGGTCCCTTCCGGCTCGCCTGGCGGCTCGACAGCAACGTGCCCGCCGGGATCTACTCGATCGAGACCATGGTCTACGACTCGCAGCAGAACCGCCGTTTGGCGGCCGGCCCGTCGGCATACATGAGGGTCGAGGACCCCATTGGGTTCTCGGGTCCCGTTCAGCTGAGCGCGGAAGCGCGGCTCTCGCCCATCGGCACGCCCGTCGCTCGATGACGCCATTCACGACGGTCTTTGTAGGTGGTAGCCCGCGAAGCGGAACTACCTGGATTCAGATCCTGCTCTCCCAGCATCCCGCCGTCGCGACCGCGCAAGAAACCCATGTCTTCAACTGGTACCTCGGGCACATGGCGTCGCGGTGGGACGAGGAGTTTAACAAGGAGCGGCCGCGGAAAGTCGGGCTCCATACGCTGTACAACCCGGAGCAGTTCCGAGAGGTCATGCGCGGGATCGCGCGCGACGTGCTCGAACGAATCCAGGCGACCCGTCCGGGAGCGACGGTCGTCATCGAGAAGACACCGGGGAACATCGACCATTGGCGGCTTGCTCTGGATCTGTTTCCCGAGGCTCGGTTCATCAACGTCATCCGAGATCCGCGGGCCGTCGTCGCATCGCTGCGGAGCGCGGCGGACACCTGGGGCAGCGAGTGGGCGCCTCGGTCCGCGGTGAACGGAGCGCGCCGGTGGGTCGCGACGATCGCCGCCGGCCGGGCGCTCGCGCAGGCTACGCCTAACTATCGGGAAGTCAGGTATGAGGCGCTGCTTGCCGACACCGCCGCCGAGTTCCGCGGGATGCTGGAGTGGCTCGGTCTTCCGGCGGACGAGGCGTTCGTGGCTCGCGCCGTCGAAGCTTGCTCGATGGATCAGCTCCGCGCGAAGGGCGCGGCGAATGTTCCGGCGGCGCTGACCAACGAGCCCCAGGGGTTTTATCGCAAGGGTGAGGTAGACGGCTGGCGGAAGGAGCTGCCGATGAAAGACATTCACCTGATCGAGCACGTGGCTCGCGACGTGATGGTCGATCTCGGCTACCCGTTCGTCTCCTCACGGCCCGAGCAGCGGCCCGTGCGGCTGGCCTATTTCGACTTCCTGGACCGGCTCAAGATCTTCGCGGATGTTCGGTTGCGGCGGATGCGGGACGGCATATAGCCGTCGGACCCACCGAGCCGCGGGCTACTTCATGCCGCGCAGGACCGGTTCGACCGGCGCTCCCCCTTCTACCCGGCATGTTCTCCGTCGGTCTCCGCGAGTTGCTGCAGGCTTCTCAGGACTCGCTTCTCGTCCTCGCCCCAGTTGAAGTCGGTCGCGATCGCAGCCTGGCCCCGGAGACCCATGGCCAGCCGCCGCTCGCGAGGGAACATCCGTCTCACCGCTTCCGCCAGGTCGGCGGGGTCACCCGAACGAAACACCTCGCCGCACTCGTTTGCTTTGACGACGCGTGCCGACGGGGTCGAATCGGATGTGAGCACCGGAAGACCTGCCGCCATATAGTCGAAGAGCTTATTCGGAAGTGTCGTATCGTGCTTCTCGTTTCGATGGATGGGGTTGGCGCCCACGTCGGCCCGGGCCACCCGCTCGAGGGCTTTTTCGTGGGGAAGGAACCCTGTGAACTCGGCGAGACCTTCGTCGAGTCCGAGCGCCGCGGCCTGCCGGCGGAACAGCGCCTCGTCGCGACCGTTACCGACGATGACGACCCGAATCGGCTCGCCGCGCTCGCGAAGAATCGCGGCCGCGTCGAGCAAGTCACCGATGCCTCGCTGGAGCTCGAGAATGCCGAGATAGACGACTTCGAGCCTGACGCCGTCGGTGCGCGCGCGCGCGGTCGGTGGCGGCCCGACCCGGTCGCGGGGTGGGGTATTGCGCACGACATCGACCGGCGGGAGCCCCACGCCAAGGCCAGCGAGACGATCTCGCTGCTCCTCCACGTCCACCCAGATCCGGCTGACTCGAGGCAGAACCCAGCGCTCGACCGCGGCGACGATTCGCGGATTCCGCACCAGATGGTCGAATGATTTGGATTGGCCCGTGTCCCAGATCAACTGGATCATGGCCGGGTAGTTCTCCGCCATGTCGAGGATGACCGGCACGTTCGCGCGGGTGCCGACCCAGGCTGCGGTGGGTGCCAAGGGGAGATCGCGTACGATGACCGCATCGGGTTTCCACCGGCGCACCGCGTGATCGAGCAGCCGAATCCAGCGGGGGTTGATGAATGCCGGGAACGCGAGCCACGAGTCCAATTTCCTGCCGAGCCATCGCCACGGCTTCATCCGGTGGATTTCGCCTTCAGGGACGGTCGCCACGTCGGGTTCCCAGCGGCGATTCCTGGCCAGGATTCGCACCTCGTGCCCGCCCTCGGTGAGGCTCAGGCAGATCTTGTGAACGCGAACGTCCCACGGGTAGTCCGCGTCCCACAGGTAGATGATGCGCATTGAGTCCAGGTCAAAGTGGGCCCGACCGTGTAAGTGGACAGGTCGAGCCGATCAGGCCATGATGCCCTGCGGGCGACCGAGGCAACCCTTGGGCCCGCCTCAGGTGGTGTGGAACTTGCCGCGACCTGCAGCGTGTCGCCAAACTACTTGGGTGTGATTAGTTCCACCAATTCAGCTTCTCCGCGTCCTGGAGCCTTGTGACGGTCTCCGCGAGCCCTTCGGGTTGGTCCAGCGTCCCTCCGACACCGCCGCTGCCCTTTCAGGTGCCGGCGAGGCCGTTGGGCCGCCTGAAGAGGGCGTTGCCCGCGGGACCGGACATGCTCCTCTGGACCCTTGGCCTCTCGCTTTTCTTCTACAATTGGCCGCTTCAGGCCGTCTTTCCGCTTCTCGCCAAGCTGAAGCCGACGATCCTGCTCCCGGCGCTTGCCGGGTTGGTATGGCTCACGGATCCGTTGCCGATCAGGGCTCATCGGCGGGTCGATGGCCGGATCTATCGTTTCTTGGCCGCGATCCTCTGTCTGGGGTTCTTGAGCATCCCGTTCAGCGCGAATCGCCGCGTCAGTTTCGATTTCTTTACGACGGATCTGATCTTCTCATTCGCGTGGATGACGTTCCTTGCGGCGGCCATCAGGACTGAGCGCGATGTCGAATGGTTGATGCGTGCATTCGCGATCGGGTGTTTCGCATATACCGGCTTCTCATTCGCTCGGAGCGGGGGCGGTCGTCTCGCGGGGATCGCCTACTATGATGCGAACGACCTCGGACTGATGGTGTTGTGCGCGCTGCCCTTCTCCGTTCATCTGGTCCGGAAGCGAGGCGGGATCTGGAAGCTGTTCGGCGTCGTTTCCGCTGCGTTCGGTGTCTACATCGTCATCCAAACGGAGTCGCGGGGAGCTTTTCTCGGACTTGTCGCGGTGGGTGCCTACATCCTGACCGCATATCGAAGCGTGTCGAAGGCCGTACGGATCGGGGTGGTCGGTCTTGCCGTGGTGGTGCTCTTCGTGTTCGCCGGCGGCGACTACTGGACCCGAATGAGCACGGTCTTGAAGCCGACCGAGGATTACAACTTCTCGGGTCAAACAGCTGCGGGTCGCGGCGAGATCTGGAAGCGGGGGATCGGCTATATGCTGAAAAACCCGGTTGGGGTTGGCTTGAACGCCTTCGGCCAGGCGGATGGTCGGTCCGAGTTAGCGATCGCGATGGTGAATTCGGGCCACGGCTTCAAGTGGACGGCACCGCACAACTCGTTCGTCCAAGTGGGGGCTGAGCTAGGAGTAGGAGGAGCATTTTGCTTCATCTCGGCAATCGTGCTGATATTCAAAGCGCTGCTCCGGGTTAGCAAGAACGCGGATCCAAGTAGCGAGCGCGGGCCCATAGCCGAAGCCCTCACGGCGTGCATGGTGGCCTACGTCGTTAGCGGGTTCTTCCTGTCGTTTGCCTATTCCACCCTGATCTACTTCTTGTTTGGCGTCATTCTAGGCTTTTTGAAGCTGGAGCCGCTCATACGAGGCGCGAAGGGGACAGCTAGCCCGGCTCGCGCGCCAGTCAGAGGTCGGCGGAAGAGGCCGTTCCGTCCAGCGCAGGCCGCGAGATAACCGTCGCTGGCCCTGGTGGTGTTGTGAGCGTACGGCAGTGTGTTGTTGCTGAGCTACAATAGGTGGAATATGTAGGGCGCCGATCTAACAATTCCTCGGAAGACCGAGAACCTGGTAGTAAATCCGCCACAGTCTGCTGCGCAGCGCCCACACGAACCACCCCTCAACCAACCGAACGCATCACCTCCGCATAGGCGTCCGCAACATTCATGAACCTCCCGGAAGCGCGCCGACAAGCTTCGAGGGTGTATTCCAGGTGTTTCGGTGTGCAGCCCCACTCATTCGGCTGGTTCTCCACTCCGTGCGTGTAAAAGATCAGCCAGCCGCTCGTGCGGGACGCGCTCGCCACGAGCGCATCAATCCCTTCCCGCGAGAATAGGTGCGAGTAGATCCATTCCGCTCGCAGTAGGCTGAGATCGATCGTACCCGAGTTGATCCCGGGCCGGGTGCTCCGCATCGTGAGGTAGTCGTTCTGGAGCAGCCGCTTGGCCGCGAAGCTGACCTCTCCATACGGATAGGCAAAGTGGTTGATCGGCTCGCCGCCGAGGAGCGCGCTCAGCTCCCGCCGATTCTTCTCCGCGTCCGCTGCCAAGCCCGCCGCGGTGCCGTGCTCGAGCGAATAGTGCGAGTAGGTATGGCAGCCGACGTGATGGCCGGCCGCGCGCACCGCTCGCGTATCGTTAGGCGAGAAAAATACGGTTGGGTCGTCAGCCGGTTGCGGGCGGGCCGGGTCGCCCAGCCAGCTCGCGACGTAGAATGTCGCCGAGACGCCCGCCCGCTCGAGGAGCGGAAGCGCGTTGTCGAGCGCCGAGCGGGGCACGTCGTCGAACGTGAATGTGAAGATCGGCGCGGGCAGCACCGGCGTGACCCGGCGGGCGGAGAATGACGCGAGGGTTCGGGTCTTCGCCTCCCGCAGCAACTGTCTCACACCGATGATGGATGCTCCTCGCCGGTCCATTCGATCGCTACGATCCGGTCGTTCGGGATCTCGGTCGTGAGGTCGAGCGAATAGAGAGTCTCGGCCCCATCGACCCGAAGCTCGCCGAAACCGAGATCGGAGAAGACCTTCCCCGCCTGCTGATTTCGTTCCGTGCGCCGGTAGCGGGCTTCGAAGGTCTCGAACCCGAGCCGATGGTACCGTTCCATGAGGAACGAGAGAAAGGCGTGTTCGACCCGCTTCGACTGGACTCGGCAGCTGAACATCAGGTCGACCAGACGGGGAACCGCCTTCTCCACCACCCCGAAGCCGACCATGCCGTACTCGCCGAAGCGGTCCACGCACTCGATCCCGAAGTGATCGTACCGCGGATCCTTCACGATCGCGCCGACCTGCTCTCTCGTGTAGCGGCTTCCCGAAAAATTCAGCTGGTTGGTGCGCTGAATCAGCTCGTGAGCGCGGTCGACGTTGAGCTCCGACACCGGCCGAATCGTGAGCCGCATCTCGCAGCTTCGGAGAAACGTGACATAGTCGCCGTCGAAGGTGGACTTGGCGACCTCGCGCTGCTTCTCCACGGTATACAGGTGACGGCGCCGGGACGCGTCGGCGGTAACCGGCGGAGTGAACTCAGGCCGCGAGAGCAAGTCGTTCCACGAGCTGTCTGGAAGGATTCGCACCAGCGGGTTAGTTCCCGCCACCTGTTCGCGCTCGAACGGCGAGTCGTCGATGAACGCGACGGTGTCGGCGCCGATGTTGAACTCCTCGATCAGCTCCTTCACCGAGCTCCCCTTGGTCCCCCAATTGATCTTCGGGAAAAGGAAGTACTCCTCGAGCCCCAGCCGGCGGAGCTGCGCCAGCGCGAGCTCGGGATCGTTCTTGCTGGCGATCGACTGAAGGATTCCGCGGCGGTCGAGCTCGCGGACCACCTCCGCGATGCCGGGTTTGAGCTTCACGCCTTCGGGCCCGTCTTCGACGAGAATACCGTCCCACAGGGTGTTGTCGAGATCCCAGATGAGCAGCTTGACGGTCTTGGCTTCCTTCGAAGTCGCTTTGCTCTGGCCATTCTTCGCGGCGAGCCCGCCTTCTTCTTGGAATGAGCCCGGCGCCCGATTCGCCGCCGCGGCTGCTGGGGACGCCGAGCCGTCGGTGAGAGCCGGATTGTTTGAGCGATAGTTGTTGTCCCACACGAACGTCAGGGTGCCGAAATACAGCGTCAGTCCCTCTTCCTCGGCGCGGAGAACGTTGGGATTGAAGCTGATGTCGAGCGGCTGGTCCAAGCGCACGGCGGCCGCGATCTCCGCGGTTGGCAGCTTGGAGCGGGAGAATCCCGGCGGAAGCTCGAACAGGCGCTGGTAGGTGATCGCGCGTCGCTCGCCTTCGGGATTCCTCATCGTGAGCGAGAGCTTGACCACGTGATCGTTAGGATTGTAGACCTCGACGAGGAAGTAGTCGGCTCGGCGCGCGGCGGGGTCTGCGAAGGAGCCGCCCTGAGTGAGCCGGTGCTTCAGCCTGCCGAGCAACCGAGAGGAGATTCCGCGGCGTCCCCGAATCGAGAGGTTGCCGTCTGGGATGATAGCCGTCGCTTGCTCCGCGGCCCGCGATGCGCGCTCGATGAATTTTGCCGTCCGGATGGGAACCATGTGAGCATTCGCGTAGCCAAACAACTCACCCCATCGCTTGAACTGAATTCGTGCGATGTAGTTCTGCGGATTCGGCGCCCCGGTGACCGGGCTGATGCCGTTGAGAAAGCGGCGGCACTTTCCATCCTTGCGCGGCTTGTACAGATCGCACGTCGCGAAGCACGCCGGCATCGCGCATTCGGTGCAGTGCTCCTCCCATGGGATCAGCGAGATAGCCGTGATATCGGCGGCTTCATCGAAGAACTGCGCCTTCACCTCACCCGGGAGGAGTGCCTCCGAAACGCTACCGTGATCGACTTCGAGCTCGTACATGTACCCGGGCACCAATTTCGAGTTAACCGACGCTGCAACACACGCCTAACCCTGCCGATCAATATACTCCGACGCCATCGGATCGACCCCACCCACCATCGGCCGGACGGAACTAGCTTGGCTTGTTCGTGCGAGCCGTGCGGTCGGCTACAGGCGGCGCGTCGCGGAATGGGGCCGCGTCGTTGTCGGCGGGTGCCGGTGCACCGGTATTGAGCCAGGTGCTTCGAGGGTGCCACAGCCGAGTCCCGTCCCGGAGATACCGCCAGAGCGGAAACTCGGTAAACGGATAGTCATCCGAGACGATGTGGTACTGCTTGCTCTTCTCGAGCGCTTCGGCCGATGTCCACATGAACATCTTCTCGATCGATTCCCGCTTGGCGACGGACGTGTCCCACTCCACGAGGTCTTTCACCAGGGTGGAATCGCCGTAGAGGCGGTCGAGTCGCTCGTTGACCTTGGTCCAGTCGATCGGCTTCATCGTGCCGGCGAAATACCAGCCCCAGCGATGCGGACCGCTCCAGACGCTGCCGTTCGGAAACACCTCGGCAAAGGTATGAATGAGGCTCTTCACTTCGCTCTCGGTCCCGCCTGGAAACCAGAGGACAAACGCTCCGCCGGGCGTCAGCCTGCTCTTTGCGAGCGAAAAGAATTCTCGGCTGTACAGATTGACGGTACCAGCGCTGTAGATCGGCGGCGCGGGGTCCACCGTGATGATGTCGTACAGCTTGGGTGACAGCAGGAGATGGTTGCGGCCGTCGTTGGCGATCAGATGGACCCGCCCCGTCGCCATGACCTCACCGGCATCCGCATGGTAGAACTTGAAGGTCTGGAACGTCTCCGGCACCAAGTCCACGCCGGTGATGTTGAGCTCGGGATACCGGGATGCGGAGCGGATCGTCGTGCCCATCCCGAACGCGATGGCCAGGAATTCCTTCGGCTGGTCGACGAGAAGCATCGGCAAATGGGCGATGAGCTTGGTGGCGGTCGTCTGGAACGTCATGCCCACGCCGTTGAGCCACAGCTGCTTGAAGCGGTTGATCTCGAACGCCGTGAGCGTGGCTTCGACCCCTTCTTTGTGAAGGTAGATCTTCTGCGTAGCGGGCAGCCGTGCGAGGGAATCCGGGATCCACGTTGTCCCCATGCGCCGGGCGATTCTGCTTTCGATCGCGTCCCTGAACGGATCCTTCCGGCTGGCCCCGATCAGAAGCACAAGACCCGCCGCCGCTCCGACGAACCCGAGCACCCGGCGGTTCAGCGCGGCGTGCCGGTCGAGCAGCATGAACCAGATCGCGATGGCGAGGTTGATCGCCGCGAGGACGACGACGGTCCGAGTCGCGCCTAACGTCGGGACGAGCACGAAGCCCGCCACCAAAGAGCCGAGAATGCTGCCGATGGTGTTGGCGCTGTAGAGCCGCCCGATCGCGCCGCCGGTCGAGTCGGTCGAGCGCGCATAACACACCGCCGCGACGGGCGCGATCATCCCGAACACGAGGGTCAGCGGCAGCACCAGCAGAATCGTGGCGTAGGCAACGTTCGCGAGGCCGAATACCTGATGGGCCATGCTGCTGTCGAGGGGGCCGAACACCCGCAGATTGAAGACCGTCAATAGGCCGACCGCGAGCTCGAGCGCGGCAAAGGTCGCCAGCGGCGAGCGGAACCGGTCAACCCAACGGCTGATCCACAGACTGCCCAACGAAATCCCGGTGAGGAAGACGGCCAGCATCCCAGCGAAGGCGTAGACGGACGTCTGCAGGAACAAGATCAGCTGCCTCGTCCAGACGATCTCATAGGCGATCGCGGTGAAGCCGCTCAGGCAGAAGCCGAGCAAGACGGCGCGCCGGACCCAGGTAGAATAGGGCGAGATGGCCGGGGCGAGTGTGATCGCGGGCGACGTCTTCGGGGCCGCGGCGACCTCGGGGGCCTCGCGCCGTGCGAGCAACAGCGCGAGCGCACCGACGAGCAAGTTGATTGCGACGCCGATCGCGATCGTGGCCCGCTCGCCAAAGGCCCCGAGCGTTACGAATCCGCTGATCAAGACGCCGGCGACGGCACCCGCCGTGTTAAGACCGTAGAGCAATCCAAAGCTCCGCCCGAACAGCGCGTCACGCCGCGCCAGGAACGCGGTGAGGACCGGTAACGTTCCGCCCATCAGGGTCGTGGGCAGAAGAAGGACGCCGAAGGAGACGATGACCCGAACCGCAGCGGTGAGCGGGCCGCTTCCACCCGTGGCGGCGTAGACGGCTTGGTAGATCGGCAGGCCCGCGGCGAGCAGCAGCGGAACCAGCGCCGCCACGAGGCCGATCGCGATCTCGAGCCGGCCATAGACTCGAAGCGGATCGGTCCTGCGGTCAACGATGCGACCGAGCAGGTAACTCCCGAGCGCGAGCCCCGCCATGAAGGCCGCGACGACGGTCGCCGTGGCGTGGATGGTCACCCCAAAGGTCCGCGCGAGCATCCGGAGCCAGACGACCTGATACATCAGGCCGCTGCTTCCCGACGCGAAGAAGAGGATCAGGACCAGGGATCGAAGGGTCCACCGCTTTGATAACACGCCTACCTCCTGCTGAGCGCCCCGATGGAATCGCGCCGGTTCGAAGTCACATGCCCGCCAAGGCCCTACGGAAGATCATGACCTGCTGGATATTGTTCGCGACGACCAGCACCAGACACGCCGCGAGCAGCACGCGGTCGGGCGTGGCCTTCAAGTGCAGATGGCGCGCCACCGCCGCCACGATCAGGGGCACCGCGATCGTCGAGTACAAGAAACCCGATGGATAGAACAGCGCGATCGTCACAAATACCATCGTCACGGCGTAGACCGCGGGCCACAGATCCGGGGTTGAGCCCAGAGCGCGGCGCCAGCCGGTCTCGGCGATGCGGTCGCGGGTGTATTTGAGAACGCGAACGCCCACCACGATGCCGAGGAGCACGATCGCCAGCACGGCGACGGTGCCTAACGCGCTGTGCCCGAAGGTCGCCCGGAGCGCTTCCTGGGGGATCGACGGGTCGGGCTGGTTCGAGACGAACGCATTGACGTACAGGTTGGTCAGGACCGACTTCCACACGTACGGCGAGGTCGGCGGCAGGTTTGCACCGACGAACTGGCGGAACCAGAGCGTGTAGCGGACGAAGTTGTCCGGCCGCAGGCTCGCGTCCCAGAACGAGAACACGAGCAACCCGCCGAGCCACACTCCGACTGCAGTCACCCCGGCCGCGGCGGCACGCACGATGAACCGGCCCCACTTCGGCTCCTCCGCGAGCTGCCTGATCCACACCAGCACGAGCAAGGGGCCGAGGGTGAAGTTGTTGAGCATGATGACGCCGAGGAGCGCCGCGGCGGCGAGAGGGGAGCTCGCGGGCCGGCGCAGATACAAAATGAACGCCAGCGCGAGCGTTGCCGAGAACGGCCACGACTCGGGCACCGAAGCGTAGAGCCACGTGCTCAGGCTGAACGCATACAGCAGAAGGAACGGCCAGATCGGGTTCCGATTCGGGTTGGCTCCTCGAATGAGGAACGCGAGCAGGACGATGTTGACGCAAGTGAACACTGCGTTGACGGCATAGACCGCGCGCTCCCCAGTGCCACCGCCGAGTCGCTCGAGAGCTCGGAGGCCCAGATAGATCGGGTGCGCCACCACCGCGTAGAGAATGTGGTGAATCTTGTGCTTCTGTGCGTTGTCCTCGATCCGCCGGTTGTGCGCCTGATACTCGTTGCCGAATCGGTGCGCCAGGCCGAACTCTTCGACAACCAGCTTGAAGTTCGCGGCATCGGCATCCGCCAGGACGCTGTGCTTGCGATCGATGATCGGATAGTTGCTGAAGCTCGTCGCGTAAATCGTCCCGACCGCGAGGAGCGCGACAAGACCGATCGCCAGCCGAGCCCGAAAACGCATGCGCGACATGGAATCATCCCGCGCGTCGGCAGCGCTGGGTCTCACGACGGTCAAAGCTCCCTCGTTCGTAACGTTGGGTGAAGCAGAATCTCGAGTCTGGGGGGATCTGGCACTCCGGCCATACGACAACCGATCCCCCCCGGTACTTCGCAACTGACGTGCCACCAGACGCAGCCCCATCGGGTGGGACCAGGCGGCGCATGTTGTTGCGCGCGATCGACATGAGTCCAGCCCCCTTGCGATCGGCTCCCCGGTCAGACGACAATTGTCGCCCATGACCGAACAGCGGTTGGCGGGTGCCAGAGTCCTGGTTTTGGGCGCCTCGGGCTTCTTTGGAGCTTGGGTCTGCAGAGCCGTGGAACTGGCCGGCGGCGACGTCCACGCCGTCATTCGTAATGTCGGTAACGTAGAATCATTGCGGCGGCGGGCACCAGGCGCAGTCGTCGCCATCGGTGACTTGGCCGCCCCGGGTACCATCGATGACCTGATCGGCCGCCTCAAGCCGACCGCCGTGATCAACCTGATCGGGTATGGAGTCGATCGGGACGAGCGCGATCCCGCCGCGGCCCGTCGCCTCAACGCGGAGCTGCCTGAGGAGCTCGGGATGGCCCTTCTCAGGGCGGAAAGCGCGCTCCCCCCGCAGGATGGTCTCCGATTCCTCCACGTGGGCTCCGCCTTCGAGTACGGGAGCGTCGAGGGAGCGGTCTCCGAGGGGACGGCCTGTCGGCCACAATCTGATTACGCCGAGACGAAGCTCGATGGCACCGGCCGCCTGACGAAGCTGCACGCAGAGGGGCTCCCGGTC
>JBDTOH010000048.1:0-18146 GCA_039933355.1 Gemmatimonadota bacterium
GGTGACGAATAGGCGAGTACGTTTCCCTAGCGCTGGTCAAGAGTATCTCCCAGCCCTAGGTGCGTCAAGTATATTAGTGCCGCTTAGGGCTTAGGGCTTAGGGCTTAGGGCGGGTTACGCCCTATTGCCTAAGCCCTAAGCCCTTCTCCCGCAGCAACTCCACAAACCGGGGATCGCTCCGAAGCCCTTCGAAATCCGGGTTCCGCACGTAAAGGACAATCCGCTTCGGCCTCCGCTGGTAGTCCCGCAGGACCCAGTCCATCGCCTTCGACCACTCGCGCCGCTCGGCGTAGAGCGCCGCGATCCGGGTCTCGAGAGACGGCGGCAGATGTTCGGTTTCAGCGTGCTGCGGATCTGACGCCACCTGGATGAGCGAGTCGATTCGGCGCTGAAGTCCGTCGGCAAGCACTCGCTGATACGCCGTAGGCCCGCCCTTCTTGAGAGCGGTCTCGAACGCGCGGGTTTCAAGCCAGTTGGGACCGCCGCGCCGAACCTCGATTGCCTCGGAGAATCGCCCCAGCCGCTCGAGGGTCCGAATCAGACGAGCCCGTGGCCCGCTCGCCATCGGATCGATCTCGATCGCGGTCCGCAAGGCGATCTCGGCGGAGTCGTACTTTCGGGCCCGCATGTAGAGATCGCCGAGTGTGTTGTAGTAGAGCGTCGTGGGCTCGAGCGCCACGGCCCGCCGGAGCTGCGCCACCGCCGAGTCGAGCCGTCCTTCGAACTCACCGAGGTAGATGCCGTGGTAGTGAAACGCGACCGCCAGCAGAGGCCCGAGACGGACCGCGCGCTCGAGCCCGGCCCGGGCGGCGAGCGTGTCGTCGTGCAGATACATCGCCTGAACGCCCACCTGGATCCAGGCGTCCGCCTGGGTACTGTCGAGAGCGATGGCGCGTTGCGCCTCCCGAATCGCACGGTCATTGTACTCGCCGAACGGCGTGATCCAGTTCCGCGCCGAGGCGACCACGTAGAAGTCGGCCAGCAGCGCGTGGGCGCCCGCGAACAGCGAATCCCGGGCGAGTGCCTGCTCTGCGTAGTAGAGAACGGAATCGGCGTGCTCGCGGGCGCCCGTGGCGCCGGGCGGAATCGAGAGAATCCAGTGACGCCGGCCCCTCATGAAGTAGTCGTAGGCAATCGGATCGGCGGTCGCCTGCCGGCTGAGCCCTTCTCGGTCTGCACCGGAAAGCCGAAGCCGGAGCGAATCGGCGATGGTGCGGGCGATCTCGTGCTGCACCGGGAGGGCGTCGAGCGCGTTCCGCTCGTACGTGGCGCTCCACAGCATCGCGCCGTTCCCGGCGTCCACCAGCTCCGTGTGGAGGTGGAGCGAGGCTCCTGATCGGCGAAGCTGCCAGGTCAGCACGGCGCCGACGTCGAGGCGGCGCGCCAGGGCCTGGAGGTCGAGGGTCGGCTCGTGCCGGAGGATATCCGCGACGAGACTCGGCGCGGTAACGGTCAGCTGGGGAACCCGCCGGAGCAGGTCCGCGACCGCCTCGTGGATTCCTTGGCTGAGATAGAGCGTCGTCGTGTCTTGGCTCAGGTCCGTGAGCGGCTGGATCGCGAGCGAGGTGATGGACGGACGCCGGACCGCCGGCTGGCGCAGCGCGAGCATCGTGACCGAGGCCGCAAGGATCGCTGTCGCGCCGATCGCGATCCAACGGCGGGCGCCCGGCCGCCGGGGCGACGCTTCGATCCCGGCAAGTGCGGCGGAAAACTCGCCTGCCGAGTCGAACCGGTCGGCGGGCATTGTGGCGAGCGCGCGCTGGGTTGCGGCATCGACGGCCTCAGGCACCGACACTCCCGCGCCGATCAGGCTCGGGGGCGGCTCGGCAAGCCGCCGCGAAAGCACCGTCCGAACCGATTCGGACATGAACGGCGGCGCCCCCGAAACCATCTCGAAGAACACGCACCCGAGCGCATAGATGTCGGTCCGGGCATCGACCTTCTGATCCCCGGTGATCTGCTCCGGGCTCATGTACTGCGGCGTGCCTAACGAAATTCCCGCCTTGGTGATCCGCTCGGCGCCGCCGTAGTTGAGCGCGTGGGCGACCCCGAAGTCGGCGACGAGAGCATGCCCCTCGTGGATCAGGATGTTGGCCGGCTTGACGTCGCGATGGATGATCCCGCTTCGATGGGCGTAGTCGAGGGCGCCCGAGACCTGGGCCACGATCCGGATCGCCTCGTCGAGCGGAAGCGTCTGGTCCCGCTCGAGTCGGGCCTCGAGCGTTTCCCCGGCAACGAAAGGCATCACGTAGTAGGGGACCGCGCGGCCGTCGGGGAGCGAGAACGTGCCGCTGTCAAGCAGGGGAAGAATGTGCGGGTGACTCAGCCGGGCCGCGATCTCGATTTCTCGCATGAACCGTCCGGCGCCGAGCGAACCGGTGTACTCGGCGTGGAGGAGCTTGATGGCCACGGCGCGGCGGTGGCGAATATCCTGGGCGAGATAGACGGTCGCCATTCCACCGACTCCGATGGAACGCTCGACAGTGTAGCGATCCGTGAGCGCGCGCTCCAGCGCGGCCCTGAGATCGGCGCTCGCCTCCTCCGCTCCGCGCCCGGCCATGCGTCAGCTCATCGCTTTACGAAATGCAGATTCCGAACCCGGCCCGCGAAGATCAGGAGCCCGTCGATCCGGCCGGTCTTCCCGCGGGTGAATCGAATCCCGCTCCCGGGCCGGGCGAATGAGTCGCGACCGGTTCGCGGGTAGACCACTTCGGGCAGCGCACCGATTCGGACGGCCACGGCGGTATCGCGGGGCGTCACGAAGTAGGTCGCGTCCAGCTCGTCGCTGTAGTAGGGGCCGGCAAGCGCCGCGGCTTCCGGTCCAGTGAGCTTCGCGGTTGTCACGGGCTCGTAGTGCGTGGTATCCCCGTCGGGGTTGACGGAGGTCAGCCGCGTCGGACGCCCGGTAGGGCCGGTCTCAAATGTCAACCCGAGCTGATTCGCCGACGACGTGAATCGGTTCTTGGACACCTGGATCAGCGGAACCTCGAATCCAAGATTCGCCGTGAGCTTCCCGTTCTTCGCGCTGATCGCGATCACCTCTTCGGTGGCCGAAGCCCGATATTTTCCCGGAAAGTTGGCCAGCTCGTCCGGGCCGACGGTCGTGCCCGCGGGTTCGGCGGTTGCGCTCCGCCCGTCCGGGCCGGAGGCCGGTCCCATGAACACGTCGATGACCTGGCGTCCGAGCCGAATGGGGTTGGCGTTGCCGACGTTGCAGAGCACCGCGACCGAAAGACCCCGCTTGGGGTATCGGGCCAGGAAAGTTCGATAGCCGCCGGTCGCGCCCGAATGCTGGACCTCGGGCTCATCCCGATACTTGTCGAGAAAAAGGCCCAGCGCATAGTCGATTTGGCGGCCGCTGGTGAGCCGGCCTTGCCGCTGCATCGAATCGACGAAGGCCTGACCGCCGACGCGGGGATGGGTGAGGTTTTCGTTCCAGATGAGAAGATCGCCGACCGTGGTGAGCAACCCGCCGGCGCCGTACACGCTCATGTAAGGCATATCAACCCGAAATCCGCCGCTATCCGCAGGCACGTACGCGGTCACACGTCCCGGCACGATCCGATTCCAGTCGCTCCGCCACTGGGTGTGAGTCATGCCGAGGGGGCGGAAGAATATCTCCTGCGAGAACCGATCGAGCGGCATCCCGCTCACCCGTTTGACGATCTCCGAGAGGAGCAGAAACCCCGAATTGCTGTAGAGGAACTGCGAGTTGGGCGGGAAGTTGAGCTCGCGCTGGCGGTAGACCATCGCAAGGGCGCGATCCATCGAGAAGAGATTCTCTCCCAGTGGCTGCCCGGCCACCGTGAACAGCGTCCACATGTCGCGAACGCCGCTCGTATGGTTGAGCAGCATGCGGATCGTGACGGGAGTCCCGTAGTCTCGGAGCTCCGGAATGTATTTGCGGACCTCGTCCTCGAGAGCGAGCTTTCCCTGGACCGCTAGATAGGCGACCGCCGCCGCCGTGAACTGCTTGGCGACCGACCCCGACTCGGACACCGAGTTTTCGTCGAGCGGCACCGCGAACTCGAGGCTCGCCATACCGTAGCCCTTCCGGTAGAGCGGGCGGCCGTCGCGGTCGAGTCCGACCACGCAACCGGGCGCGTCGGTCCGATTGAGGCGTGCGAAGACCCGGTCGATGCTCGCAGCCGAGTCGCGGGCGAGTTGCGCGGCAGCGGGAGGGGATGCTGCGAGCAGCAGGGTCAGTCCCGTGGTCACCCGCAAAATGGCCGATTGGTGGCTCACCATCACTGGTCTCCTCGTCACAGTTAGGCCGGTCGCCGGTAGGGGGCGCTCCGGAATCCACTGGTTCTGCCAATGGCGTAGGGTTGGGGCGGCTCTCGACAGCCGTGGTTCTACGCGCCAACTTACCGCATCCCGCTCCCCTTTAGCAGGGGCTCATGCCGGCTTCCAGAAGTCAGACCGGGTGGCAGTCACTCGTCCGGCTCACCACGCTTCTGACGCTGGCGGCCAGGACGGCTCAGGCGCAGAACGGCGCGTTGGTCGGCCGGCTTCTCGCCGACGACGGGCACCCGGTCTCCGCGGCGAGCGTCGTCCTCCGCTCGCTCCGTCCCAGTCCGGCTTCCCGCTATGCAACGAGCGACGAGACCGGAGCTTTCCGATTCGGCTTCGTGCCGGCGGGCACCTATCACTTGGCCGCCTATCGGATCGGCTTTCGGCCAGCGGTAGTCGACTCGGTCGTGATCACCGACGGTGCGGCCCAAGCGATTACGCTCAGGATGACGCAGGTCGCCTTCGGGCTCGAGTCGCTGGTCGTCGCGGCTCCGGAGATTCGGATCGACAAGAACGATACCGAGCTCGGCCGGCGTCTCGGGCCTCGCGAGCTGTCGCAGCTGCCGCTGCCGAACGACGTCCGCGATGCGATCGCGTTTCTGCCTGGAGTCCGCCCCGATCAAGTCTGGGGCGCGGCTACCGCACAGGCGAATGCGTACCGGATCAACGGGCTCGGCGTCAACCATCCCGGTGTCGGCGGGGACCTGATTCAGCTCAGTCCCCACTGGCTCGAGCGGATCGAGGTTCGCGGCCTCGGCACCGGCGCCGAATCCGGCGACTTCCAGGGCGGTCTGATCGACTACGTCACCAAGTCGGGCGGAAACCGTCTTCAGGGAGAGCTCCGGTTGACCGGCCAGTCGCCGAGCCTGAACGGCTCCAATCTCGACGTGACCGGCGTCGGAACCGAGCCGGCGCATCGGCGCGATATCGACGGGTATGTCGGCGGACCGATCGTCCGGGACCGGCTCTTCTACGCCGGGTTCGCTCAGTGGCTCACCCGGGACTATCAGGTCCTCAATCGGCTCCGTCAGATCCCGGGCACATTCTCTCCAAGAGTCCCCGAGGAAGACGCCCGGAAGCTGCTCGGCACGCTCACCTGGAAACCGAACGCCAACAGCTCCGTCAACCTGATGGTCGGGCATTTCCGCGCGGACGTGGACCGCTTGGGCCTGGACGGCTTTGCGAGCCCCGAGGCCACGCTGCAGGGCCGGCAACGGACCACGTTGTATCAGGTCGACTGGCAGCGCAACTGGTCGGCGGCGGCCTGGACCGAGGTCCGGCTCGGCGGATATACGTCGAGCGACCGGCGCGACCCGTATGCCGGAACCGGCGTGCCCGGCATCGCGACGATCGCAACGGTGACCCCCCGCCTCTACCAGAACGCGCCGATGAGCGAGCTCCGGAAGCCGAGCTCGAGGTCGGCCGGCGTGTCGACCGACTGGTTGTTCCGGTTAGGCGGGCTCGGTCATCACCTCAAGGCCGGCGCCGAGTATAGTGGCGGCTCCTGGAGATTCGAGCGGCATCGCAATGGAGGCGTCACCTGGCGCCCCGGCGACCGGATCTCGCCCAACGGATTCGACCCGACGGTTCCGTCCACGTGGGTCTTCAGCGGCGTGATCACGAGCACGTGGGGCGGTGAGATCAACCTCGACTCGGGCGTCGAAAACACTGCCCTGTATCTCCAGGACAACATCCAACTCCTCCCTCGCCTCGGCCTCAACCTCGGCGCCCGCTGGGGTCACTGGGTCGGCCGGATTGCACCGGCGGGAAGCACCGACCGATTCACCGCCCTCACCGATGCGGCGCTCGAGCCGCGGATCGGCGCGATCCTCGATCTCAACGGCCGCGGCACGTTCGTCCTCAAGGCGCACTGGGGCCGGTATCACCAGGGCATGTTCGCGTCGCTGTTCGACCGGGTCGCCGGAACCAACGTGTTCTCGAACGAGGAGCGCTGGGAATACACCGGCCAGCCGTTCGCCGACCCGCGCACCGTCTTTACCATCCCGGAGCGCGGCGCGCTGGCGCAGGCGGGCCTTTTCCACCTGGTGGAATCGATCCGCCTCAACGAGACCGGCAAGGTCGTCAACTACAAGCAGCCGTATGTCGAGCAAGGCGTGCTCGGGGTCGAAAGAACCTTGGGGGCCCACTGGAAGGCCGCGGCAGTCGGCGTGCACCGCCGGAACAAGAACATGGTCGCGCTGGTGGACCGCAACATCGACCGGAACTATACCGTCTACACCGACGTCAGAGTGCTGGACCGGTTCGGCCGGCCGGTCTCGTTCGGCGGCAAGGACTTGATCCTGCCGAAGGTCGCCGTGTCGAACGAGGACATTCTTTACTGGCTTCGACTGATTCAGGCAGGGCTTGTCACCGGTCCGGAATACCTTCCGCCGGTGCTCACCCCGCAGCAGCTGGGACAGCTCACGTATGACCCCGATTTCGTCTTGACCAATGTCCCACAGGCGAACCGGCGATTCGATCAGCTCCAACTCAGCATCGAGGCCCGATATCCTCGGTGGTGGGCGTCGGCCTCCGGCACCTTCACGCGCCTCAAAGGGAACCTCAACAGCATCACCGGCAACGACGACTACTCCACGTCCGGCGCCGGGCCGTTTGTCCGCCTCAACGAGCAATTCAACTTCGACGGCTTTCTCAACAACCAGAGCGACATCGAGCTCAAGGGTCAGGTGGGTGGGCGGCTCTGGGCCGGGCTCGACGCCGGGCTCGCGGTGGCGTTCTTCACCGGCGATCGGGTCACGCCCACGCTCACCCTGTCGAACCTCCTCTACGAGTTCGATCTTCCCAAGCTCGACTCGGTCCGCGGCGAGCCCCAGCGGCTCCGCTCGATTTTCTTTCAGACGACCGCGGGCCAGCGGATCCTGCTCGAGCCTCGGGGCACATTCCGGTACGCCTCCCGCACCTCGGTCGACCTCCATCTGCAGCGCGGCTTCCGGGTCGGCCGCTCGGAGCTCGTTGCGACCGCGGACGGGTTCAACATCCTCGGCTCGAGCTCGACTACTGAAATCCAGACTTCCCTCAACGGCGAATTCGACGGCGACCCCGATTCGAAGTACCGCGCGGTTCGCAACCGGGTGCCGCCGAGAACGGTCCGGTTAGGCGCGTACTGGCGGTTCTGACCGAGGCTCCGTTCGCGAGGGCCGAGCAGCCCAGCGATGAGGCCTCATCGGGACCCGGCCGACGCGATACTCGCTGCGCTCGGGATGAGATCACGTCACGGCCGGAGCGGCTTGTCGTCCTGCTTGAGCGCATCCGGCACGACCCAGTAGGTCGGCCCGTACTTCCGCTGCCGCGGCCACAGCTCGTCGAGCGTCTCGTCGTCGTAGACCACGCCGTTCTTGACCACGTAGGCGATGTCCGCGGTGTTCCGGATGTTCACGAGGGGATCGCTGTTGAGCACCATGAAATCGGCGAGCTTGCCGACCTCGATCGACCCCAGGTCCTGCGCCTTCCCGATGAACCGCGCGCCATGAAGGCTCGCCACCTCGAGCGCGCCCATCGGACCTAACGCCGACGCAGCCGACCAGGTCTCCCAGTGGGAGCCGAGACCGTTATGCTGGCCGTGTGCTCCGATCGCCCCATACCCGCCGGCGGCCACGATATCGGCGAGGCCCTGCGCCAGCCACGGGAAGCTGTAGTCGGTCGCTGGACGCAGCATCCGGGAGCGAGTCTGTGGAATGAACTGAACCCACGGCATGAACCGCCTGGTCTTCGCGTCCTTCCACACTTCGGACTCCTGGTACCAATACTCCTCGTTCCAGGGTCCCGGACCGCCGACCATGAAGGTCGGCGAATATGTCGCCTGCGCTTTCCCGAGGAACGTGGTGAAGTCGGCATAGAGGGGCGTATAGCTCATCGGGTGCTCGAACCCGGTGTGCCCGTCCATGATCATGCCCAGCGTGTACTCGAGATCATTGTTCTCAGCGGTGACCTGGAGCCCGACTTTCCGGGCGATGTCCGACACCCACTGGCGCTGGTCTCGGCGGGGCTCGAGATATTGCTTGAGCGAAACGGCCCCCCAGCTCGCCAGCTTCTTGATGCCCGCCTCGGCGACCTCATAGCTGGTGAATTCCTCCTGGCGCGAGCCGTCGCCGGCGTAGAGCGGGTCGCCCGTGGTGAAGACCCGGGGACCCACGATCGCTCCCGTCTCCACCATCTCGGCGGTGGGGAAGAGGTTCTGCGACCACATCGACGGATCCATCGTGCTCGTGATGCCGTACGCGAGGAAGATCGCGCCCTCGTAATTGTGTTGCGGGATGATGCCGCGATGCTCGCGGTAGTTATGCGAGTGCACGTCGATGAAGCCCGGGATGATCGTCTTCCCGCTCGCATCGAAGACCTTGGCCCCGGCCGGCACCGGGCAGGCGCCGACGCAGGTGATCCGGTTGCCCTTGACGATCACGGTGCCACTCACAACTTGACGATTATTGAGCGTAATGACGTGGGCCCGGGTGAAGGCGACTGTCCCGTTCGGGATGTCGCGCGGCACGGTCAGGTTGATCGTCACCGTGTCGGTCTTCTTCGACTCCACCGAGTAGGAGAAGTACCGGTTTCCGCTCCCGAACTCGAGCGTGTTATTGTCGCGCCAGCGCGGAAATAGACCGCCCTCTTTGGTGAGCTTGGTGACGGGAAGCTTGCCGCGCTTTCGCTCGATCCGGACCGGCGCCCCGCCGGTCCCGGCGTAGGGAAACGGGGTGACGTAGACGTTGTCCGATTCTTGGAAGCCGATCCATCTTCCGTCCGGCGAGGTGACGACCTCGTCCGCGTATGGAAACGTGAAGTGGGCGCGCCGGTCGAGCCCGTCCGGGCGGACCGAGTAGAGGGTGGCCTCGAGCCCGGTCGATCCGGTCAGCAGCTGAGGGTAGAAGATCCGGCCGTCCGGTCCCCAGGACGGGCGGACAATCTGGTTCCGGATATTGTTGAAGGAACCGCCGCCACCGCCGTCCAGAGAGCTCGCGACGCGGACCACGAATTCGGCGGGGCCGCCGGTCGCGGGAACCCGAATCAAGTCCCAGAAGGCGTCCCACGCGATCCCGCGTGCATGCGCCGTTTCCCCGCTGCCGCGGGCCAGGACGATCTCGCGCCCGTCGGGGCTCCAGGCCGGATGGGTGTACTCACCGGCGGCCCGGGTCAGTTGCTCCGGCGCCCCGCCTGAGGCCCGCACCTTCCAGAGCTGGCCACTCGCGGTGTCGGCCCAGCTCGTGAACGCGATCCACTGCCCGTCCGGCGACCACGCCGGCGCGTACTCGAACGGCTCGAAGCTCTCGGGCGTGAGGCGCCGAGGCGTACCGTTAGGCAGGCTCATGACCCAGAGCCGCCCGACGGCCTGGAAGACCAGGGTTTTTCCGTCGGGCGACGCCGTCTGCCATCGCGCGAAGCGGATCGGAAGCGGGCCGTCGGTAACCTTGGTCTGGGTGTTGGCCTGCTCGGAGATGGTCCGCTCGACGTGGACGGTGAAGGGAATCGGCGTGACCGCACCACCGGTCACATCCAGCTTCTGGAGCTGCCCGCCCCGGCTGATGACGATCGTCTTCCCGTCCACGCTCCAGACATAGCCGGGGAGCGGCCGGAGCACCTTGCCGCCTTCGACCACGTCCTGCTCGATCGGATCCATCGCGAGCCGCTCCGCGCCCGTCTCGAGGTTCCGGAGCCAGAGCGCCGTCCGCGGTCCGAATTTGTGGCCCTTCCACGAGATCGTGCCGTCGGGAATCCGCCGCGCGAACGCGAGCCAGTGCCCGTCGGGCGAGACTTCGGGCGCGGCCATGCCGCCGCTCGAGGTTTGCACCTGCTGCGACTGCTCGCCGCTCGAGATCGCCACCACATCGCCGGTCTTGAGATCCATCCGGCGGACCTGCGCCGAGCCCGAGATAAAATTGTTGCGGCCGCCATAACCCGGCGTGCCGAGCGATACCGAGACTTGGAAGTAGAGATAGCGGCCGTCGCGTGAGAGCGAGGGCCAGCTCGCGCCGCTCTGCTTCGCGCTCGACACCAGCTCGACGCCGTCACCCCCGTCCTTGTGGTACATCCAGATGCCGCCTGAGCCGGGTTGCGCGCCCGAGGGCAGCTGCTGACGCACGACGAGGATGTATTGCCCGTCCGCGCTCCAGGCGGGCATGGCTGCACGAACGCTGCCGTCGGTGAAGATCGCCCGCGGGCTGCTCCCGTCGGCGTTCATGACCCAGAGGTTGTTCTGCCCTTTCCGGTCCGAGATGAACGCAATCAGCTTGCCGTCGGGGGAGATCCGCGGGTGCATGTTGACGGCGATCCCGCTCGATTGGGTGAGCGACACGGCGGCGCCGCCCGTAGCCGGCATCCGATAGACATGGCCGAGCAGATCAAAGACGACCCACTGCCCGTCGGGCGCCAAATCGACCGACATCCACGTGCCCTCGGAGACGGTAAAGTCGATCTGGCGCGTCTTGCCCCGAGGCTGGGTGACGTCCCATGCCTTCGCCGCCGAGCTGTCCGCGGGCTTCTGTTGGGCCGCGCAGGGAACGGCGATGAGCGTGATGAGCATCGCCGCCATACGAGAGGGGGTCATCGGAACTCCATAGGTGAGATTCAAGCGGTACGACGCTACGGCGGTAAGACGGTAAGACGGTACGCGGTCTCGCCGGCGGCGCTCGACCCTACGGGCGCGTGCCACCAAGGTAGGCGATCTCGAACCAGCAACGGCGCAGCCTACCGTCCTACCGCCGCTTCCCTATCCCGATCTGCAACCCGATGATGAGAATCACGAAGAGCGCGACCACCGCCCACACGCGCGGGGCGGACGGCGAGCGGCGCCGGGTTAGATCGATGGCGATCAGCGCGCCGCCCAGAGCCGTCAGCAGCATCAAACCCAGCTGCAGTCGCGACACCCGAAGCCGCTATTTCCAGTCCTTGACCAGATGCTCCGCGATCCGGCCTTCCGCCGCCTCGAGCTCGAAGAAGCTGCCCGTGTTCTGATTTGTGAACACCGCGACTACGATCGGACCGCTCGGTGCGAAGATGATGCCGACGTCGTTGCCTGCGAACGGCGGCCAGTCACCGGTCTTGTGCGCGATCTCGACGCCCGCGAGGCGCTGGGGGAGCCGCGAGCTGTAGAACTGCCGCTTCATGATGTCGATCATCTGAGCGCTATGCTCTTTCGACGCGAATTTGCCCGAATAGATCTCCTCGATCAACCGGGCAATCTCGCGGGCCGTGGTCCGGCCGAGCCACTTGGTCGAGTCGCCCTCGAGCTTGAAGGTGATCGCGCTCATGTCCGACCTGGTCGGAAATCCCTTGTCGAAAACCTCCGCATCGGACATCGACTTGTTCTTGGGATCGGCGCGAATCCAGACTTCCCGGAACAGCTCGCCGGTCGTCCCCTTGAGCCGGGTGTCCTTGTACCCGCCGGCGGCGAGGAGCTTGTTCACGTTCGGCAGCCCGACCGTCTTGATCAGAAGATCGGTCGCGGTGTTGTCGCTCGTGATGATCATCTGCTCGATCAGATCGCGGTAGGTCGGCGAGAGCCCCACATCGAACGTCTGGAGGAGTCCACTCCCCCGCCGCCGATCCTCGGGCTTGATCGTGTACCGCGTAGCCAGATTGAGCTTCCCCGCTTCGGCGTCCTTGAAAGCCTGGATCATCACCGGGATCTTGATCACGCTGAGCGTGTTCATCGGCTGATCCGCTCGGATCTCGATCGTCTTACCGGTCTTGAGCTGCTTGGCGTAGAAGGAGCTCTTGGCCTTGAGACCGTCGAGCTCTTTTGCGATCGCCGTCTCGACGGTCTGCGCCGCGAGAAGAGTGGCGCCGGTCACCAACGGCGCCAGAATCAAACCGATCAACCGTCTCATGGTGCGTAAATCTCCTGGTTCGGGAACCCTAACGTTCGTTCAAGAACGAGCTGACGACCTTGGCGTACTGGCCCGGCTCCTCGTAGAACATCATGTGACTGCTCCGCTCCATGATCGCGAACTTGGATCCCGGGATCGCCTGGTGGATCCGAAAGCCGGTGAGCGGCGCCACGTTCATGTCGTACCGGCCGCTCACGACGAGCGTGGGAAACGTGAACCTCCCGATCGCGGCGGTGAGATCCGTCGCACCCATGTCTTTAGAGAGATGCGCGAACTGGTGGATGTTGAATCCCGTGTGGCCGAGCGCCTTGAGGAACCGGTCCCGGTTTTCCGGGGACCAGAAGATCATCCTGAGGTACTGCGTGGTCGCGGCCTCCATCTCGCTCGTGTTGCCGCTCGCGAGGGCCCCGCCGAGCTTCTCGTTGCCTCCCGTCTCCGGGAAGACTTTGTCGAACAGAAAGATGGTCTCGGAGAATTTGGGCGCCGCCGATCCCATCAGGATCATGTGCGACACGCGATCCCCGTGCGCCGCCCCGTACGCCATGGCGAGGTACCCGCCGAACGAGTGCCCGATGAGATCCAGCTTCTGGGCACCTAACGCCAACCGGAGCGCCTCCAGATCCGCGACCGATCCGGCGATGGTCACGGTGTCCGTTGGACCGACCGGCGACGCCTTGCCGGTGCCCTTCTGGTCGTAGAACACGATCCGTCTGTGGGCTCCCTGCGCGATCAGTCCCCAGGTCGGACTGAGCCGGAAGTACGTGGCATCGAAGCCGGGCCCGCCGGAGATCAGCACGAGCGGAGGCGCGGTCGCGGCGCCAATGCTGTAGTACATGATGAATCCCGAGCCGCTCGGGACTTTGGTCCCCTTGAGCGTCGGCGACACCGGCCAGGTCTGCGCGTGGACCGGCGCCGCGGCAAGCGCCACCAGAACTCCGGCCGCCAATCGATACTTCATCGCACGACCGATCCGGCCATCGGGCCGGGGTTGAGGGCATCGCGGACGGCCACGATCGAGTCTTCGAATCCGCTCGCGAAGGCCCGGATGTCGGCATCGTCCATGACGGTCGAGAGCACGTACATCTGACGGGACGTCGTGAAGAACCCGCGGATCAGCATGCCGAGGTGCATGCACTGGAGCGCCGCCTTGTTGGCCCGCGCTGCGTCGCGCGCGTTGCGGACCGGCGCCTCCATGAAATGAAGCTGCATCACCGAGCCGAGCCCGACCACGATCGCCGGAATCCGGAGCCGGCGAATGATCGCGTTGAGCTCGGTCCGAAGCTCGTCACCGAGATTGTTCACCCGCTCGGCCTCGTCGCGCCCGTAGGCTTCGAGGGTCGCGACGCCGGCCGCCATGGTCACGGCGTTCCCGTTGTAGGTACCCGAGTGCGAGACGGTCCCCGGGCGAGTCGGATCAAACGTTGCCATCACGTCCGCCCGGCCGCCGAACGCGCCGATCGGCAGCCCGCCCCCGATCACCTTCCCGAACGTGGTGAGATCCGGCCGAATCCCGTAGAGCGTCTGCGCCCCGCCGTAGCTCAATCGGAACGTGATGATCTCGTCGAGGATGAGGAGGACGCCGCACTCGGACGCCACCTTTCTCAAGCCGTGGAGGAACTCGGGCTCCGCCGGGATCCCGCCGGCTGCGCCCATCACCGGCTCCACGATCACCGCGGCCAGCTCATCGGCATACTGGCGGATCACGGACGAGGTCACGTCGAGCTCGTTGAAGGAGCCGAGCAGCACCTCGCTGGTTGCTCCGGGACTCAGCCCGACTCCGGTCCGCTCGAACGGCGAGACCATCCCGACGCTCACTTGATCGTGAGAGCCGTGATACCCGCCCTCCATCTTCAAGATCTTGGACTTACCCGTAAACGCCTTCGCCGCGCGGAGCGCGAACAGCGTGGCCTCGGTTCCGGAGTTGCAGAACCGAAGCCGCTCGATATCCGGCATCCGCTCCTCGATCCGTTCGGCCAGGCGGACCTGGTCGACGCAAGCCGAGCCTAACACGGTGCCGCGTTGAGCCTGGGCCGTGAGCGCGGCGGTGACGGCCGGATGCGCGTGGCCGTGGATCAGCGAGGTGAAATTGTTGAGGAAGTCCCAATACTCGTTACCGTCGATATCCCACACGCGCGCCCCGGCGCCCCGGTCCATGAAGATCGGATACGGGAGGTGGAACGTGCCGGCACGGGTATCGCCGCCCGGCATCACCGAGATCGCCCGCGCGTACCATCGTTCGGACTCGCGGGTTCGGCCCCGATAGATGGTCCGGAGATCGGCTTCGAGCTGGGGAAGCGTCGGCATGGTCTCAACCTCCTGCTGATATGGTCGCCAGCCCTACTCAGCGACCGACGACTGGAAGCTCCAGCAAGCTCCACCGGCCCGCCTCATGGTGCAGCTTGATCTCGGCCGTTCGGGCATCCTTGGCCGTCTCCCACGCGACGGCACCCCCCGAATTGTAGTTCTTCTCCAGGAAGATCGAGTTGGGCGACTGAATCAACAAGCGGACTCGGCTCCCCTTCCCGAGCCGGCGGCTCATGAATCGGAATCGGGTGAACTCGATTTTGGTCGGCACGCCCGGCGTCACCAGTGCCTCGCGACTCCGGCTCTCTCGATACCTGGCTCTCAACATACAGTCGTCGAGCAGGATGCTCCGGCCGTCCGCGGTGATCTCGTACAATCCGATCTTGAAATCGGTGTCCGGGACGTTGAGCGTGACCCAGAGCGTGAGCTTCGGGAACCCGGTAATCTCGGTAGCCCGGTCGAGCGGCGCCGTATGATAGATCACGCCGCGCCCGCCCAGATTGAGCGCCTCGGACTGGTCCACATACGTCGGCGTGTCGCCGCCTTCGGGAGCATCGCCCTCGTGAGAGCCCGGCTCGGTGTCGAGCGGGTCGTAGGTCCACTCGTCCGGCGCGGTCGCGGCCGGTTCGGTCGCAGAAAGGGATCCCGACTGGAAGAGGTCCTTCGCGCCCCGTCCGGTCGAGGTGAGATAGTAGGGCTGCGGGTTCCGCCCGAGCTCCGAGAGGCTGTCGGCGTACTTCCACACCTCTTCGCCGGTGACGTAGTACGCGACCCGCTTCGGCAGGAGCTTGGGCTGGGGCCCGCCCTTCATTACCCAGTCGTACCAATCGGCCTCGAGCGAGCCCATCTCGATCAGGCTGGCGTCGCCGAAGGTCAGGCCGCCGAACCTCTTGAGCGGAACTCGAGTCCCGGCGTGGTCCCAGGGGCCGATCATCAGATAGTGCTTGGCCTTTGCGTCGGCCGACCCGTATTTCATGTGGTTGCGATAGTGCTCCATCGCGCCGACCTGGTCGCCGTCATACATGCCCGTCCTCGTAAAGATCGGGATGCTCAGCTTGGCGAGCTGCTCGGGGCTCGGCGCCATCGAAGACCAGTAACTGTCGTACCCGGGATGTTCGACCCAGGTCCGGTACACGCGGGACGGGTTCCCTACGATCGAATCGAGCTTCGCGAACGGCAGATGCTTCATGTACATCTGCCGGAACTTGTCGGCCCAGTAGCCGCCGTCCCCGAACAGATTGGCGTTCGGGGCCCTTCCGGATGTGAAGCTGATCCACTGAATCAAGTACGACCCGATGACCGCGCCTTCGCCGAGGAAATCGATCCCCATATGCGACGATGCGGTCGGCGCGATCGTCGCGAGATGGGGCGGGAATTCCTTGACGATCGACCACTGATTGAAGCCGCCATACGAGCCGCCCATCATTCCGACTTTGCCGTTGCACCAGGGCTGCGCCGCGATCCACTCGATCGTGTCGTAGCCGTCCTTCGCCTCCTGGGAGAACGGCTCGAACTCGCCGTCCGAGCTGCCTCGGCCCCGCACGTCCACCACGGCCACGATATAGCCCCTCCGGGCGGCCGGAAGCACGTAGGCGTGGTACCGGTCGGCGATATATGGGGTCATCGCGAGAATCACGGGCAATCGGCCCGGCACGTCGCGCGGCCGATACAGCGTAGCGTTGAGATGGACGCCGTCCCGAAGCGGGATCCGGACGTTGAGCTCCATGTCCACGCCGCGAGCCGAGCTCGACGCCTGCGCGGCTCCGCCGGCTGCGCGGCCGGCAGCGAGGAGCGTCGTGACGAGGAGAGCTCGGCTGAGGGGTCGAGTCACGTGCGCCTCACTTTCAAGGAGAGCCGGTAGATACCGGTAATTGTATACGAGAATAGTGCACATCGGCCACCCGGACCGGCCCTCGCGCCCCGTCTCGTGGAACGGTAGAATTCGCGAGTTTCTCCTCTCGCTCGAGCTCGCTTCGGGGCTCTGCGATCCCGGCAATCTCCTCTCCTCCTGTGCGGAGCCCCAGCATCATGCGAAGCGCTCGCCTGGTCTTGATCGTCCTCGTCTCCGGCGCGGCCGCGGCCCATGCCCAACGACCCGACTACTCTCGCGCGGACCGGTTTCTCCAGTGGAACACGAGCCGGATGATCGCGGGCGACTCGGTCCGTCCGCAGTGGTTCGAAGACGGCAACCGGTTCTGGTACCGGAACAAGACCGCGACCGGCGCCGAGTTTGTAATCGTCGACCCGATCAAGAACACCAAAGGACTCCTCTTCGACAATGCGCGCCTCGCTGCGGCCATGTCGACGGCGCGCGACAGCGCGTACGACCCGAACCGGCTTCCGTTCGCCGGCTTCAAGTTCACCGCCGACGGCAAGAACGAGCGCGAGATCGAATTCAACGCCAACAAGAAGCGATTCGTCTGCGACATCGCGGTCTACCGCTGCGTCGTGAGCGATACGCTACCGAGCGAGGTTCCGTTCGTGCTCTCGCCCGACAAGAAGACGGAAGCGTTCATCAGCAAGCACAACGTGTGGGTCCGCTCTCGCGGCGGAAAGGACTCGACCCAGCTCACAACCGACGGCGTCGAATACTGGAGCTATGGCCTGACGGCCCCGCGGCCGAGCGATCTGATGAAGCCGGCGCCTCGGGCCCCGACGATGCGATGGTCGCCGGACTCGAAGAAGCTCCTCGTGGCCCGTCAAGACGAACGGCGGGTGGAGCAAATGCCGTACATCTCGATGACGCCGCAACGACCGAAAGCCTACAGTCAGCCTTACGCGCTCCCGGGCGATTCGATCATTCCGATTCCGACCTTTCACATTCTCGACGTCGCCACCAAGGGAAATCTCGAGATCAGGATCACCCCGGCGCCGGTCCAGATCGGCACCACTGGGTCGGCACGCGATTCGGCCTGGAGCGCCGGATCCGACCGGGTCTTCGTGACCACGCTCTCGCGCGGCTCGAAACGCACTTCGCTCGTTGCGGTCGATGCGGCGAGCGGCCGCCAGACGATTCTCGCCGCGGACAGCTCGGCATCGTTCGTCGAGGCGTCGCCGCCGATCGAGCCGGCCTCCTGGTACGTCACGAAGGACGGAAGCGACGTCTTCTGGTGGTCCGAACGCGACGGATGGGCTCATTTCTATCGTTTGGGAGCGGACGGCAAGGTCAAGAATCAGGTCACCTCGGGCCCCTGGTTCGCCAGCGCGATTCAGTACGTGGACGAGACGGCCAAGCAGATCTACTTCACGGCGCGGGGCCGGGAGGCTGGACACTTCTGGTATTACGCGAACCTCTACCGGGTCGGCTACGACGGCAGCGGCCTGACGCTGCTCACGCCTGAAGATGCTCAGCACGTCATCTCCTTCTCGCCGAGCGGGAAGTTCTTCGTCGACAGCTACTCCCGCATTGAGACGCCGCCGACCACCGTGCTCCGCTCGACGCTGGACGGACGGACCGTCCGGGAGCTCGAAAAGGCCGACATCTCGCGTCTCAAGGAAATCGGCTGGAAGCCGGCCGAGGTTTTTACTGCGAAGGCCCGCGACGGGATCACGGATCTCTATGGGGTGATCTATCTGCCGCCCAAGATCGACAGCGCGAAGAAGTACCCGATCATCGACAACATCTATCCGGGGCCGCAGATCGGAAGCGTCGGCAACTGGTCGTTCAAGGATGGCGGCGATCCGTTCGCGCTCGCGCAGCTCGGCTTC
>JBDTOH010000049.1:0-18033 GCA_039933355.1 Gemmatimonadota bacterium
CACACGGAAAAGGGCGCTTAGATGACCACCGAGATCACGACGCGCTCCGACGCCCTCATCGTGTTCGGCGTGACGGGCGATCTCGCGTATAAGCAGATTTTCCCCGCACTCCACTCGATGATCAAGCACGGCAATCTCAACGTTCCGATCCTCGGGATGGCGCGGTCTGGATGGAGCGTCGAACAGCTCCAGGCCCGCGCCAAGGAAAGCATCGAGAAGAAGGGCAATCTGGACCCAGTCGCATTCGCCAAGATGTGCACGCTGCTCCGCTATGTCGGCGGCGACTATGAGGACCCTGCAACCTACCAGAAGCTGCGCGAGGCGCTCCCGGGCGCGGTCGCCCCGCTCCACTATCTCGCGATCCCGCCGAGCTTGTTTGCGATCGTGGTGTCCGGGTTAGCTCGGGCCGGCGCGGCGACCGGAGCTCGCGTCATCCTCGAGAAGCCGTTCGGCCGCGACCTCGCGTCCGCTGAGGCGCTCAACGAGACGCTCCATCAGTTCTTCCCCGAGGAGTCGATTTTTCGAATCGACCACTATCTCGGGAAGGAACCGGTCCAGAACCTGCTGTACTATCGATTCGCCAATGCTTTTCTCGAACCGATCTGGAATCGCAACTACATCGATCGCGTTCAGATCACGATGGCCGAAAAATTCGGGGTCGAAGGGAGAGGCGGCTTCTACGAGGAAGCCGGTGCGATTCGGGATGTCGTGCAGAACCATCTACTCCAAGTGGCCAGCTTGCTCGTGATGGAACCACCGTCGGCACGAGGAACGGAATCGATGCGCGACGAGAAGGCTCAGGCGTTCCGGTCGATGCGGCCGCTCGAGCCGGAGGACGTCGTTCGGGGCCAATTTCGTGGGTATCGGACCGAGAAGGGGGTCGCGGCCGACTCTCAGGTCGAGACCTTCGCGGCGATCCGGCTTCATGTCGATTCGTGGCGGTGGGCAGGAGTCCCCTTCTTCATCCGTTCGGGCAAGTGTCTTCCGGTAACCGCGACCGAAGTGCTCGTCGAGCTCAAGCACACGCCGGTGAGCCTCTTCGGCGACCCGGCGGACGTGCGGGCCAACAACTTTCGGTTTCGGCTGAGCCCGCAGGTCGTGCTCTCCCTGGGGGCGCGGGCCAAGCTGCCGGGCGAGCTGATGCGCGGCGAGGATGTCGATCTCATCGCCTGCCACGACCAGGTCGAGGAAATGGCCCCGTACGAGCGGCTCTTGCGAGATGCCATGCGAGGCGATCAGACCCTCTTTTCCCGGGAGGATTCGGTGCTCGAGGCGTGGCGCATCGTAGACCCCATCCTCGGGCAGAAGACGCCGCTGTACGACTACGACCCGGGGACGTGGGGTCCGCCCGAGGCGGAGCGCCTGGTCGGCGACCGGGGCTGGCATAACCCGGCGCAAGACTGGGCCTGTAAGTGACCCCGAGTCGTCCATCCGTGGAGGAAGTGTCTCGAGCCAGCTTGGAGAACGAACCGTGAACCCGCCCCCGAAGGTCGAGGCCGATTGGAGCCGGCTCGACCAGCTCTCAATCGACACCATCCGCACCCTGTCGATGGACGCGGTCCAGAAGGCCGTCTCGGGACATCCAGGGACGCCGATGGCGCTCGCGCCGACGGCGTATTGTCTCTGGCAGCGAGTGCTTCGCTATGATCCGCGCAATCCCCGCTGGCCTAACCGTGACCGGTTCGTGCTCTCGAACGGTCACGCGTCGATGTTGCTCTACAGCCTGATTCACCTCGCCGGTGTCAGGGCCGTCGGAGAGGCCGGCGAGGAGTTGGATCAGGAGGCGGTGACACTGGACGACATCAAGAGCTTTCGTCAGTTGGGAAGCCGGTGCCCGGGCCACCCGGAGTATCGCTTGACCGCAGGAGTCGAGGCGACGACAGGACCGCTCGCGCAGGGCGTGGCGATGAGCGTCGGCATGGCGATCGCGAGCCGGTGGCTCGCCGCGACCTACAATCGTCCCGAGCTCGAGCTGTTCGACTACGACGTCTATTCGATCTGCGGGGACGGCTGCATGATGGAGGGCCTCAGCGGCGAAGCCGCGTCGCTCGCCGGCCACCTCCGGCTCTCCAACCTCTGCTGGATCTACGACAACAATCACATCACGATCGAAGGGAAGACATCGCTCGCGTTCAGCGAGGATGTGGCGACCCGGTTCCTCGGCTACGGCTGGAACGTCGCTCGGGTTCCCGACGCGAACGATCTCGGCGCGCTCGAGCGGGCGTTGCTGGCCTTCCGCGCGACCAAAGACCGGCCGACCCTGATCATCGTCGACAGCCATATCGGGTACGGAGCGCCTAACAAGCAGGACACCAAGGAGGCGCACGGCGAGGCGCTTGGCAAGGACGAAGTGCGCCGCGCCAAGGAGTTCTACGGCTGGAACCCGGATCAGGAGTTCGTCGTGCCGGGCGGCGTTCGAGAGCACTTTGCTGGGCAGATGGGCCGCCGCGGGGCGGAGCTCCGCGCGAGCTGGATCGGCCGGTTTGCCGACTACCGGACCCGGTATCCCGACCTCGCCGACCAGATCAGCCGGATGCAGGACCACGAGCTGCCGGCGGACTGGGATCGCGACATTCCAGTCTTTCCGGCGGACCCGAAGGGGGTGGCGAGCCGGGACGCCTCGAGCAAGGTGCTCAATGCGCTCGCCCGCCGGATTCCGTGGCTGTTAGGCGGCGCCGCCGATCTTTCGCCTTCGACCAAGACCGAGCTGACCTTCGAGGGAGTGGGATCGTTTCAAGCGCCCGAGCACGGTGGGAGCTACGGCGGGCGCAACTTTCACTTCGGGATTCGAGAGCACGCCATGTGCGCGGCCGCCAACGGCATGGCGCTCTGCGGGCTGCGTCCGTTCACCGGAAGCTTTCTCACATTCAGCGATTACGCCCGCGGCGCGCTTCGGATCGCCGCGCTGATGCGAGTGCCGCCGCTCTACATCTGGACCCACGATTCCATCGGTCTGGGGGAGGACGGGCCGACGCACCAGCCGATCGAGCACCTCGCCTCGCTCCGGGCGATGCCGGACATGGATGTCGTTCGCCCTGCGGACGCCAACGAGGTCGCCGAGGCGTATCGCGCGATTCTCCGAAACTATGACCGGCCGGCGGCGCTGGTGCTCTCGCGTCAGGCACTGCCGACCATCGATCGGGCGAAGTACGCACCGGCAGCCGGCGTGGCACAGGGAGCATACATCGTCGCGGACGCGTCCTCCGGAAAGCCGGACGTGCTCCTCCTCGGCACCGGCAGCGAGGTGTCGCTCTGTCTCGCTGCCCGAGAGACGCTGGCGGCCGGGGGAATCGAAGCCCGGGTGGTGAGCATGCCGTGCTGGGAATGGTTCGAGGAGCAGTCGGAGGCGTATCGCAACGAAGTCCTTCCACCCGGGATCGGTGCGCGCGTGTCGATCGAAGCCGCAGCGGCTCTCGGATGGGAGCGGTATGTCGGCCGGAGCGGAGCAATCATTGCCATGCGGTCCTTCGGCGCGTCGGCCCCGCTCAAGGCCGTTATGGAGCACTTCGGCTTTACTGCCGAACAGGTGGTCGCGGCCGCGCGAGACCAAGTCGCGCGGGCCCGGCGCCCGATCAGCGGATGACTGGGAACGAGGAGGTCGAGACGTACAAGCGACAGGCGGCCGAGTCTGCGGCCGACCTGGTGGAATCGGGGATGGTGGTCGGACTGGGAACCGGTACCACGGCGTTCTACGCGCTCCGCCGGATCGCCGCATTGATTCACGCCGGCTCGCTCCGAGACGTCGTCGGCGTGGCGACTTCGCTCGCGACTGAGGTGGAGGCGCGGCGGCTCGGAATCCCGGTCGGCGATGCCGATTTCGTGCGAGACATCGACCTCGACATCGACGGCGCCGACGAGGTGGACCCGGGGTTCAATCTCATCAAGGGCCGCGGCGGCGCTCTGCTCCGCGAGAAGGTCGTCGCCCAGTCGAGCGGGCGGGTCGTTATCGTGGCCGACGAGACCAAGCTTTCGGACCGGCTCGGCACCCAGGCACAACTCCCGGTCGAAGTGTTGCAGTTCGGTTGGCGGGCGCACGCCCGATATGTCGAGTCGGTGGTGCCGGGCTGCGACGCGCCCGTACGCCGGCGACACAACGGTGCGGTGCCGTTCATCACCGACGAGGGCAACTTCATTCTCGATTGCGCCGTGGCGCCCATCGCGGATCCGAGCGAAGTCGCTGCCGCGCTCTCGGCTCGGGCGGGGATTGCCGGGCACGGGCTCTTTCTCGGCCTAACGACCGACCTCATCGTGGCCGGTGAGCAGGGCGTCGTCCACCTCACGGCGCGGCCCGCGCGCCTTCGGCGTTGAGGGGCAGGGACCATGGCGAGCGTTCGGGTTTATCCCAGTGCCGACGAGCTAGCCCGAGCCGTCGCCGACTTCGTGGTTCTCCGGGCGGCGGATGCCATCGCCGGATCCGGCCGGTTCACTATGGCCCTCTCGGGGGGCTCAACTCCGCGCGCGCTTTACTCCCTGCTCGCAACCCCAGAGTATGCCGACCGGATCTCGTGGACTCACGCCCATCTTTTCTGGAGCGACGAGCGCTGCGTGCCGCCCGATGACCCATCCAGCAACTATCGCATGGCGCGCGAAACGCTGATCGATCGGGTGCCTATCCCAGCCGAACAGGTCCACCGGATCCGGGGAGAGGACGATCCGTCCGCCGCGGCGGAGGCATACGATCTCGTGCTGCGAACGGTCCTCGGCAGCCCCGGACCGGATCACAGCCCGGTAACCGGATTCGATCTGGTCCTCCTCGGCCTGGGCGAGGACGGTCATACCGCTTCGCTCTTTCCCGGGAAGTCCGGCGTGCGAGAGAAGACCCGCTGGGTCGTGGCAGAGGACGTCGAGGCGGTCGGTATGTGGCGGATCACCCTGACTCCGGTCGTCATCAACGCCGCTCACAGCGTCGCGTTCATGGTGTCCGGCGCCGGGAAGAGTGCCCGGCTCAAAGAGGTTCTCGAGGAGCCCGCCAACCCCGACAGACTGCCGGCGCAGGCCATCAAATCGCGCAGTGGAGGACCGGTATGGATGGTGGACCAGGCGGCGACGGGCGCCTAACACCACTCGACGCAGCTCGGGGAAGATCGACCGGGCGAAAAAAAGACGGCGAGGTGCGTGGAGGGCACCCCGCCGCCGGATCGGCTCCGCTTGAAGCCGGACGCGCTAGGCCATCGCCGGCATTTCGGCTTCCGCGGTTCGCTTGCGGAACTCGAAGTGGGCGGCCTGCACGGTCTCGTAATCTCGGGCCGTCTTGATCCTGGTGATCCGCCGTCCGAATATATCGACCCGCCGGGTCGTGACGCCGGGGAAGATCGGAATGACCTCGTACCACAGTTGGGGACTCAAGCGCGGATAACGGAGCGTGAATTCGGGCTTCAGGCGGGCCTGCATCTCTGACATCGGGTCACCTTTCTCCACATTCTGCTACGGTGGTCGACTGGTCCCGCGCTATACGGCTCGTGCGCGGGAGACTAAGATTGGACAGCGCGGGCCTAACCGCAAGATAGGAATTCCGCAACAGTGTCGTACTATTGGTCGTTGCGCGATATCCCCGTTCCAAGTGGGAGACGATCTCCGAGCACCCGGAGCGCACACGGTATCTGCGCTCGGTCTTCGAGTTAGGCGTTAGGGCCGAACGGCCCGCGCCTGGCGGCCGGCCCGGCGCTACCCGGACGCGTTGACCCCTCGAACACCGAGTCGGTACCTTGCCACTGCTCATTCACTACCTCCAAGGGATCACATGGCTGCGGCGCAGATTCGCGACCTCACGACGCTCGTTGGGACGTCCGTTTCCGTTTCGGGCTGGATCGTAACGAACCGTTCCAGCGGGAAAATCGCGTTTCTCGTGGTCCGCGACGGCAGCGGCTACCTCCAGTGCGTCCTGTCCAAGCGGGAGTTGCCCGAGTCGGTGTGGACGCTCCTACCGGGATTGACTCACGAAACCTCGGTCACCGTCACCGGCCTCGTTCGCGAGGACGCGCGCTCGCCCGGCGGCGTGGAGCTCACCGTCACGGATCTCCAGGTGCTCGGCGTCAGCACCGACTTTCCGATCTCGCCGAAGGAGCATGGAACCCAGTTCCTGTTCGAGCACCGCCATCTCTGGCTCCGGAGCCGCCGCCAGGTTGCCATCGCAAAGATCCGGCACGAAGTGTTCATGGCGGTTCACGAGTTCTTCGACTCGCGGGGCTTCTACCACGTCAGCACGCCGATCCTGACCGGCTCGATCGGCGAAGATGCCGGCAACCTGTTCTCGACCGACTACTTCGACCTCGGCAAGGCATACCTGGCCCAGACCGGCCAGCTGTACGTCGAGGCGGCGGCGGCGGCGTTAGGCCGGGTCTACTGCTTCGGCCCGACCTTCCGGGCCGAGAAGTCGAAGACCCGCCGCCATCTGACCGAATTCTGGATGGTGGAGCCCGAAGTCGCCTTCGCCGACACCCACGACAACATGCGACTTCAGGAAGACTTCGTCAGCGCGATCGTGGGGCGGGTGCTCGATCGCCGCCGAGAGGAGCTTGCGGAGCTCGAACGCGACATCGCGCCGCTCGAGCGGGTGGTCCCGCCCTTTCCCCGCATCAGCTATACCGAAGCGATCGACCAGCTGCGCGCGCTCGGCTCCGATCTCACGTGGGGCCATGACCTCGGAGGCGACGACGAGACGTTGCTGGCCAAGGAGTTTGATCGCCCGGTGTTCGTCATGAACTATCCGAAGGAGATCAAGGCGTTCTACATGAAGGAGAATCCCGACGACCCGCGCACGGTCCTCGGAAACGATTGCCTCGCACCCGAGGGCTACGGCGAGATTATCGGTGGGTCACAGCGCGAGGACGATCACGACCGGCTTCTCGCTCGCATCATCGCGCAGGGACTCGACCCGGAGGCCTACCGCTGGTATCTCGACCTCCGCAAATATGGGACGTTCCCGCACGCGGGGTTCGGGCTGGGGGTCGAACGGACGGTCGCGTGGATTTGCGGGATCCCGCATATTCGTGAGACGATCGCGTTTCCGCGCCAGATCCACCGGATCTATCCGTAAGCGGAACCGCCTCACTTCTGCGCGCGCTTGGCCTCGTCCCACAGGTGATCCAGTGTTTGGAGGCCCGCGGAGTGGAGATCGACGCCGCGAGCCGCCGCGAGGCGCTCGACCGCGCCGAACCGGTCTCTGAAGCGCTGATTGGCTCGGTCGAGCGCCGGCCCGGCCAGAACCCCCACCTTACGGGCCAAGTTGACCACGGAGAAGAGAAGGTCGCCGATCTCGTGCTCCAGCGCGGCTCGATCGACCGCGGGCTTGGCCAATTCCTGCTCGACCTCGCCGAGCTCCTCGCGAACCTTCTCTCTAGGCCCAGCGGCGTCGGGCCAATCGAATCCGACCGCAGCCGCCCGCTCTTGAAGCCGATGGGCCAATAGCAGATCGGGAAGGGCGGGGGGAAGGCCGGCCAGCACGCCGCCCTCCGCTTCGCGCTGTTTGAGCTTTTCCCACGGCTCCTTCGGGCCGAGGCCGAACAGATGAGGATGACGCCGCTTCATTTTCGCTTCGAGGTCCCGAGCGGCATCGTCCGCCGTGAATTCGCCCAGCTCATCGGCCAGGACGAGCTGCCAGGCAAGGTGAAGCAGCAGGTCGGCCACTTCTTTCCGGATCGCGGCCGGGTCGCCCAAGCCGATCGCGTGGTCCAGCTCGTGGACCTCCTCGATGAGGTAGGGACGGAGCGTTTCGCGGGTCTGGACCTGGTCCCAGGAACACCGGGCCCTGAGGTCCGCGACCATCGCCATCGCCCGTCCAAGCGCTGATTTTTCTTGCATTTAGCCTCCGCGGCCGGTATTCTACCGACCGCGACGTTCAAGTCAAAGAGATGGAACAACACGGTCCCTGGCTTTCGGTCGATCTCTCGGCCATTCAACGCAACGCCCGCCGTTTTCGGGACCTGGTTGAGGTCCCGCTTCTCCCCATGGTCAAAGCCAATGCGTACGGGCTGGGAGCCGTTTCGGTCGCGCGGGCCCTCGAGTCCGTACGGCCGTGGGGCTTTGGTGTCGCGACGGTGTCCGAGGCCGAGGAGCTACGGCTTCACGGCTTCGATCTTCCGATCGTTGTCTTCATACCACTGGTTCCCGACTTGGCCGAGCGATACCGGCAGCTCGATGCGCGACCGGTCATCGGTGACTTGGCCGCGCTCGACGCTTGGCTCGCCGGCGCGCCGCTGCCGTTTCATCTCGAGATCGACACCGGGATGGCCCGGGCCGGCTTTCGCTGGGACGACGCGGCGGCGATTGGCGCGCTCCGGGGGAGGATCGCGGACGCTCCGGCGCGGCGCGGCTACGAAGGGATCTTCACTCATTTTCACTCCGCCGATCTCGACCTCGCCACCGCAGGGGTCCAATGGGATCGGCTCGTGGCCGTAGTCCAGGCGCTCGGTTCGCGACCCCGGTTCGTCCACGCTGCCGCGAGCGCGGCGGGTGCCGCCGGCCGGCAGTTCGCCGGAGATTTGGCGCGGCCGGGGCTTTATCTCTACGGAGGGCGCGCGGGCCAGATCACCCCCGAGCCCGCGACCCGGCTGCAAGCGAGGGTGGTCGCGGTCCGCACCGTCGGTCAGGGCGACTCGGTCAGCTACGGCGCGACCTGGACCGCCGACCGGGTCGAGACGATCGCCACGTTAGGTATCGGCTACGCCGACGGGATGCTCCGGAGCTTGAGCAGCCGGGGCCGGATCGAGCTCGGCGGGGCCGTGCTGCCGATCGCGGGGCGGGTGACGATGGACATGACGATGGTCGCCGCCGGCGCCGCCGCAGTGAAGCCCGGTGACGTCGCGACTGTCTTCGGCGGTCTGGTCTCGCTCGACCAGCACGCCGAAGCGGCCGGGACGAGCGCCTATGAGATTCTCACCGCGATCGGCCACCGGGTCGTTCGCCGCTATGCCGGAGGAGCCCAGGGATGAACGCGTACTTCGCCTCGCTGGTCATGGGGCTCGGAGCCCAGATCGAACAGGTCCTCCAGGGCAAGCTGCCGCCCGGCGCCGAACAGGTTCCGGGCGCGACACCCCGGCAGATCGCCCAGACCTTGATCGACACGTTAGGCATGCTCCAGGAAAAAACTCAGGGGCGCCTCGATGCCGATGAGGAGAAGTTGCTCACCGAGGTGCTGACCTCGCTCCGATTCCGCTTCGTCCAGACGGCGTCGCCGCCCGCCGGAGGGTCGCATTGAGCCGGCGCGCCGCCTTGATCGTGCTCGATGGGCTCGGGATTGGGCCGGCGCGCGACACGGCGGCGTACGGGGACCAGGGAAGCGATACGCTCGGAAACGTCTTGCGGGCGCCCGAGGCAAGGGCGAGCGGGTCGGGGTTCCCGAATCTCGCCGCGTGCGGGCTCGGGAACTGCGCAGAGCTTCGGGGGATTCCGCCCACGCCGGCTCCCCGGTGCGCGTACGGCACGGCTGAGCCGACGAGTCCCGGAAAAGACAGCACCACCGGTCATTGGGAGCTCTGCGGCATCGTGCTCGAGCAGCCGTTCCCGACCTTTCCAAACGGTTTTCCCGCCGAGCTGATCGGCGAGTTCAGCCGCCGGACGGGTCGGGGCGTTCTCGGAAACAAGCCAGCCTCGGGAACGACAATAATCCAGGACCTCGGCGCCGAGCACCAGCGGACCGGCTCGTGGATTGTCTACACCTCGGCGGACAGCGTCTTCCAGGTGGCCTCTCATGAAGAGACGGTCCCGGTGCCCGAGCTCTACGCCGGTTGCGAGGTCGCCCGAGAGCTGCTCACCGGTCCTCTCGGAGTGTCCCGAGTCATCGCGAGGCCGTTCCGTGGCAAGGCCGGATCGTGGTCCCGGACAGCGGCTCGGAAGGATTTCTCGCTTGCGCCGCCGGCGGAAACGCTGCTCGATCTGCTCGAGCAGGCCGGCGTTCCTCGGGTCGGGGTGGGGAAGGTGGACGACCTTTTTGCCGGGCGGGGCATCTCCAGTACGCACACACCGACCAACGCGGACGCCTATCGGATGATCCGGGAAGGCCTGGCTCGGATGTCCGCGGGACTCTTGTTCGCCAACGTGATCGAATTCGACCAGTCGTGGGGACATCGGAACGACGTCCCTGGATTTCTGGCGGGGCTCGAGGAGCTCGACGCGACCCTTCCGGCCTTATTGGAATCGGTCCAAGCGGATGACCTGGTTATCTTTACGGCGGACCATGGGAACGACCCAACAACCCGGTCTACGGATCACTCCCGGGAGCGAGTTCCGCTTCTCGTGTATGGACCGAAGGTGAGACCGGTGCGACTGGGGGACCGAGCGACATTCGCGGATATCGGCCAGACGATCGCCGAATTCCTTGGGGTTGGCGCGTTGCCGGCCGGCCGGTCGTTCCTCCGCGAGGTTTGGTGTGGTTGACCCGCTGGTCGAGGCGGCTCGGGAAGCGCAGCGGCATGCCTACGCGCCGTACTCGAAGTACGCGGTCGGGGCGGCCCTCGAAGCGGATGACGGGCGGATCTTCACCGGCTCGAACGTGGAGAACGCCTCCTACGGTTTGACGAATTGCGCCGAGCGAACGGCGCTATTCACCGCAACCAGTGTCGGGGTCCGCCGATTTCGACGGGTCCTGATCGTGAGCAATTCGGAGCCCCCCGCGCCGCCCTGTGGAGCGTGCCGGCAGGTGCTCGCCGAGTTCGGACTTGATCTAGTGGTACGGTCCGTTGGACCGAGGACGGAGCGACAGTGGACTTTGCGGGAACTCTTGCCCGACGCCTTTACGCCGGAGCTGTTGGCGTGAAGCGATTGGGTTTCATGGTCGGGGTCCTCATCCTGGCCGGCTGCACGGAAAATCTGGCGACACCTGGTGATTGTCCCGAGCTCTGCCCGGGGCAAACGCTGACGGTGAAGGACACGACGATCCTCGCGAATTCGGGGCTCGATTCCGCCTACTTCGGCTACACTCCCCGCGCGGTGCCCCCCGCACTCCTCGTTTCTTCGGGACTCCCCGCCGGCGAAGCGCGGACGTTCGTGGTCTTTCAGCCGGCTCGGTTCGACTCGATCACCGTGCTCGACACCTTGAAGGAGCTTGTGATCGACACGGTGAACGTGGAGTTCACGCTCCTGGCCCGCGACTCCACCGCGACCGGTCTCAAGCTTTACATCCATCGCGTGCCGGTCGGCCTCGACTCGAGCGCGACGTTCGCGCAGCTGGATCCGCTGCTCACACCTGAGTCGCTGGTGGACAGTATTGTCGTCCCGGACTCGGTTCACACGGGACTGATCCAGGCCCAGATCACCAACGTCACGACGATCGCCAAGGTCCTCGCCACCGTTCCGAACGACAGCGGAAGGATCGGGATCGCCGTACGGCTTTCGGCGTCCAAGCCGACCGGGGTCCGGCTGCTCGCTACGCTCAGCACCGGGCAGCCCCAGATCGACATCCTCGGCAAGGTCGCGGTAACGGACACCGCGAAGCAACGGCAGAAGCTGACGCTCGTCCCCGAGCAAACCCGTACCAATTTCGTGCTCTCGCGGGAAGCGGCCTTCGACATGGACATGCTGCCGGTAGGGGGCGTCGACCGGGCTCGGTCGCTGATTCGCTTTACCATCCCGGCGGTTATCAAGGACTCGGCTTCGCTCATCAAGGCGACGCTGGAGCTTACGCCGGTCGAGCCGATCTACGGGCTCCCCGCAGACAGCGCAGGATCCTTGCTCGAGCTCCAAGCCATCACTGCGGACCTTGGTGGGAAGTCGCCGGTCGCGCAAACCGTCGCCGCAGTCGAGTTTCGAATTCCGGAAAGTGCGGGCAGCACCATCTCGATCAATATCCGGAGTCTGGTCGACCAGTGGCGAGCCACGAACGGGCCTCCGCCCGCCGTTCTGATTCGGTTCAACCCTGAGGGTGGATCGTTCATGCAGCCGGTGTTCTACTCGACTCGATCACTCATCGGTCAGCCGAGGCTGAGGATCATCTATGCGCTGCCCACCCACCCGGGGAAGCCCTAAGTGCGCCAACTCCTCGTAGTCCTCGCGGCTCTTGCCGGGGTGCCGGGCCTTCTCTTGGGCCAGTCTTCACAATTCGGCGTTCGCGGTCTTGGGCTTCCCATCCGGCCGATTTCGCCGCGGGCTTTGGCGACCGGCGGTGCGTTCTCGTTTTTCGACGTCGAATCGAGCTTCAACCCCGCGTCGATCGGTGGGGTGACGACCTTCACCTCGCTGTTCACCACCTCGCAGAACTTCCGGCATTCGGAGAACCCGTTCGGCACGTCGTCGGGGCGCGACGCCCGGTTCCCTCTGATGTTCGCGGCGGGTCCGGTCGGCGGGACGAACCTCGCCGTGTCGGTGAGCGTGTCCGGGTACACCGACCGGAGCTTCGCGTTAGGCTCGCGCGATTCGATCACGCTGGGCGGGAGCCGGATGGCCGTCTTCGATACCCTGTCTTCCAAGGGCGGTCTCAGCGACCTCCGCGGCGCGGTTGCGTGGCGGGCCACGAGCTCGCTCACGTTTGGTTTGGGGCTGCACGTGATTACCGGCACGAACCGGATCACCAACCGGCGGGTTTTCGGCGACTCGACCTTCGTCACCGCCACCGAGACGTCCGATCTTTCATATCTCGGCCTCGGCGCGGACCTGGGCGTCATGCTTCGGGTTGGGAGCAAGCTGGCGCTCTCCGGGCTGGCCCGAACCGACGGGCACTTGAACATCGACCGCGACAGCACCCGGATCGGCGCGACCGATCTCCCCAATACCTTCGGATTCGGCGCCCGGTTCCAGCCGAGCCCGAGGCTCGGCTTGGCGGCGTATGGTGTGCGCAAGGGCTGGTCCGCGGCCGACCCCGACATCAAGGATCAAGGCGGCATTGCGGCACTCGATTCCTACGACGTCGGCGCCGGCGTGGAGCTCGTTCGCAATCCGAAGCAGCCGGCCAGCCGACCGCTCCGCTTCGGGGTCCGTTACGCGACGCTCCCGTTTCCCGTCGTCGCCGGAAAGCAGGCGCACGAGTTCGGGCTCTCAGCGGGAACCGGCGTCCGCTTCACGGCCGGCCGGGGCGGCATCGACGTCGCAGTGGAGCAGATCTGGCGCTCCGACGGGGGCACCTTCTCCGAGCGGGCGACGGTGATCACGTTAGGCCTCTCGATCCGGCCGTAGCCGTGAGACCCGAGCGATGGTGCTCGAGCTCTTCCGTGGCCATGCTATGAAACGCGTCTACATCGAAACCTACGGGTGTCAGATGAACGTGGCGGACACCGAGCTGATGCTCGGCATCCTCCGCACCGACGGCTATGAGCAGACGGAGGACCCGGTGCTCGCCGACGTCATGCTGGTCAATACCTGCGCGGTCCGCGACAACGCGGAGCAGCGAGTGGCCGGCCGGGTCGGGGAGCTGATGCGGTACAAGCGGCCCGGCACCATCCTCGGCGTCGTGGGCTGCATGGCGCAGCGGTTAGGCGCAGCGCTGCTCGAGCAGGTTCCCCGCCTCGATTTGGTCGTCGGGCCGGACGCGTATCGGAATCTTCCGGCGTTGATCGGCCAAGTCGCCCGCGGCGAGCGGGTTGCCGATACCGAGTTTCGGAGCTGGGAGCATTACGAGGACGTGCCACCGATTCGGGAGCCGGGCCCGACCGCCTACGTCACCGTACAGCGCGGCTGTGATTACAAGTGCACCTTCTGCATCGTGCCGTACACGAGGGGGCCGGAGCGGAGCCGTAATCTCAGCGAGGTTGTCAGAGAAGTCCGTGAGCTGGTGGAGCAGGGCACGTCGGAGGTCACGCTCCTCGGGCAGACCGTCAACTCCTACCACGACGGCGAATCCGATTTTGCCGACCTGCTCCGCGCCGTGGGCAATGTCGATGGCGTCCGCCGAATCCGGTTCACCAGCCCATATCCGACCGACTTCACCGATCGAGTGATCGCGGCCATGGCTGAGGTGCCGGCGGTCTGCGAGCATGTGCACCTCCCGGTCCAGAGCGGGTCCAACGCCGTGCTGAGACGGATGCTTCGACGGTACACGCGCGAGCAGTATCTCGAGGTCGTCGGGAAGCTTCGCGCCGCCATTCCCGGCATCACGTTCTCGACCGACATCATCGTCGGGTTCCCAGGGGAGACCGAGGATCAGTTTCAGGAGACCATCACCTTGGTAGGCGAGGCGGGTTTCGACGACGCCTATACCTTCCGATACTCGTTGAGGGACGGGACGCCGGCGGTCAAGCTGAAGGACCAGGTGGACGAGGCGGAGGCCGCCGAACGGCTCGGACGGCTGATCGCGGTCGTGCGGAGTCAGACCCGAACCAAGAACGCCGCCCGCGTCGGTGGAACGTATGAAATCCTGGTCGAGCGGCCGGCGAAACGGGGCGATTTGCTCTTGGGCCGCACCCGCACCAATTTCCTGGTACTGGTCGACGCCGCCGACACGGCGATCGGCGAATACCATCGGGCGCGCTTCACGGGTACGACCGGCTCGACTTTTACCGGCACGATTTCGTCCACTCCTGCATTGACGGTCCTATGAAGCTCAAGAACGCCATGGAAGATCATGTGGTTGAATCGTACGCCGCGGTCGCGCCCCACTTCGCCGATTTTTGCGCGTGCGAAATCTGCAAGGCCGATGCGATCGTGTACGCGCTCAACCGGCTTCCCCCGCGCTACGTCGCGACCCTCGAAGGCGCGGTGGTCACGGAGGTCAGCCTCGACAAGCAGCAAGGTCGCGCGCCGATCGATGTGGCGGTCATGGAAGGCATCAAGCGAGTCTCACAGTCGCCGCGGTGCGGCCGGACGGCCGGGAAGACCTGAGGGTACGGCGAGAGTACGACGATATCGTGCGGCGATCGCTGTGGCGTAAAAGCAGGATCGTCCGCGGGCAATTGATCAGCTGAAGCAGAAATCGGGTTAGGTCCCGGCGCAGGCCACGAGGTATCGTGGTGGATGCGCCGGGCCTTTGTGTTTTCCGTACGCGGGGCACCGCCGCGCTGGCTCTCCCGCAACGCGCTCTGGGTTCGGACTCCGGTTGCCGGACGGCTCCTCATCGTCCTCGGTCTCGGGACCGGGTGTGCCATTGCTGGCGGTGCCATTGGCGCAATCGCCGGCATGATGGTCGCCATCGGGCTCGGCTTGGCTGGTGGTCGTCTCGAGGCAGCCGTCCTCGTGCTCGGTCTTGGCCATGGGCTGTGGGCCCGCGCCCGCGATCGTACCGCCTGCGCGGCCCGGCTTCCCACCGGCCTGATCCAAGTCGAGGTCCGGGTCGAGGAGCCGGTTCGCTCCGGGCTCGCTGCCGTGCGGGTGACGGGGTGCGGTCGCGGCATCGACGCCCGGTGGTCCGACGTCGCCCACTGGGATGCAGGAGATGTCCTCCACGCCACCGGCCGATGGATCCCCCGACCGGAAAGCCTGAGGCGTCGTGGCGGTCTCTTCGTCGTTCGCGCCGCGGAGCGGGTCCGGAAGTCGGCTTCGCTCGGAGATCGGCTCCGCAACTGGCTCGGGCGGGCCAGCGACCGGTTGTACGGTGCCCGAGCGGGGATGGTGGACGCGCTCGTGTTAGGCAGGCGCGGGGGGATCGACCAGTCGCTCAACGCGGCCTTCGCCCGGAGCGGGCTGGTCCATCTGCTCTCGATCAGCGGGTTCCACGTCGGCCTGCTGGCGGGCTGGTTCCTGCTGCTCGCCCGGAGCCTGGGGCTGGGCCGGTCGGCGGCGCTGCTGGCCGCCACCGCCGGAGCCACCGGATACGTGGCGTTCATCGGCGCGCCGGCCCCGGCGCTCCGGGCCGCGGCGTTAGGTATTGTCGCCTCGGTCGAGGCGGTCCGCCAGCGCCAGGTCCGGAGCGGATCGCTGCTCGCGGTGACCGCGCTCGTCGTCGTGCTCGCCGACCCCTGGTCGGTGTTCGATGTCGGCGCGTGGCTCTCGGTCCTGGCGCTCTGGGGCGCCGCCGTGGGCACCCGGTGGAGCGACCACGCGCTCGGGAGTAAGCCGGTCTGGCGCCTGCTCGCGAGCTCCGTCGGCGCGACGGCGTCCACCGCGCCGGTCACCGCGTGGATGTTCGGGTCGATCGCCCCGATCGGCATCCTCCTCAATCTGATCGCGATCCCGCTGGCCGCGCTTGCGGTTCCCGCCGTAGTTGCGAGCCTGATGGTTGCCCCGATCACCGCCGCCAGCGCGGCAGCCCTGGGGGCCGGCAGTGGGGCTCTGCTCTCCCTGTTGGACCGGGTCGCCGAGTTCGGCGCCCACGTCCCTGGGGGAGCGATCACGCTCGAGCCGGGGTGGCTTGCGGGTGGCCTTGGTCTGCTCGGGGCCGGGCTCTGTTTCTGGGCCTTCGGGACCCGGAACACCTGGCGCGAGAGTGCCCGGCGCTCGGGGTGGGCCGCCGCGCTCACAGTCCTCGTCCTCGCAATCCCGCCGACGGGCTGGTCGCCTGACACTGGCTCGCGCCTCACGTTAGATTTTCTGAGCGTCGGACAGGGGGACGCCGCACTGGTCCGAACGCCGCATGGCCGGTGGATCCTCATCGATGCCGGACCGGTTCAACATGGGCAGGACGCGGGGCAGCGGGTGATCGTGCCGTTCCTCCGCGCGCATGGCGTGCGGCGGCTGGATGCGTTTATCCTGTCCCACGCTCACGCGGATCACTATGGAGGCGCTCTCTCCGTTCTCGAACAGGTCCCAGCGGCCGTGATCCTGGAGCCTGGCATGGCGGCGCCGGATTCGAACTACCTCCGATGGCTCGACGGGATCGACCAGCTCGGCGAGCGATGGCGGACACTCCGGGCCGGGGAACATTTCGTCGTCGACGGTGTCGCCTTCGACGTACTTCATCCCGATGCCGGCTGGGCGGGATGGGGCGACGATCTCAACGAGAATTCGGTCCTGCTCCGCCTCGAGAGCGGCCAATTCCAGGCGCTGTTCGCGGGCGACATAGGAGCGCCGGCGGAGGCACGGGTCGGGGGCCACGTCGGTGCGATCGACCTGCTCAAGGTGGGCCACCACGGATCGGCGGGCTCGAGCACCGCCGGATTCCTGGCCGAGCTCCACTCGAAAGCCGCCGTTGTGAGCGTGGGTGTGAACAACTACGGCCATCCGTCGCCCGAGGCGATGCAACGCCTCATGGACGCCGGCATCGACGTCTGGCGCACGGATCGAGAGGGAACCATCAAGGTGACGGTGGAGGAGTCGGTGATGAGGGTGGAGGGACGGCGAGGAGAGCGAGTGTATTTGATTAGGGATTAGGGAATAGGCCTCGACGCGCGGCGCCGCTGCCTGATCTCACATCCCAGTTCCCTAAACCCTAAGCCCTGCCAACAACTGGAGCGCCTTGCATGGTCTTACACAACTCCGCGGTCGTCACCATCGAGCGGTTCATCATCGAGCAGGAACGCCGCTTTCCCGACGCCACCGGGGAGCTGTCGAATCTTCTCTACGATTTTGCGTTAGGCGCCAAGATCATCGCGTCGGCCATCCGGCGGGCGGGCCTGGCGAACGTCTTGGGCTCCGCCGGCGCGGTCAACGTCCAGGGCGAGGAACAGCAGAAGCTCGATATCTTCGCCAACGAAACGCTCAAGAATTCGGTGGCTCATACCGGCCGGGTTTGCGTCATGGCCTCGGAAGAGGATGAGGAGCTGATCACGATCCCGCCGAACTTCGTGCAAGGCAAGTACGCGGTGCTCTTCGATCCGCTGGACGGATCGTCCAATATCGAGACGAACAACGCCGTCGGCACGATCTTCAGCATCTACCGCCGCCGCACGATGGAAGGGCAGGGAACTCTCACCGACGTGCTGCAGACCGGATCGGAGCAGGTCGCGGCCGGATACGTCATGTACGGGTCGAGCGTTATGCTCGTCTATACGACCGGCGGAGGCGTCCACGGCTTTACCCTCGACCCGACAATCGGCGAGTTTCTCCTGTCGCACCGAGACATCCGGCTTCCTGAGACCGGCCGGTACTACAGCGTGAACGAAAGCAACTTCGGAAGGTGGAGCAAGGGGACTCAGCGGGCCGTGCGCGGGTTCCACGGCGACTTCGCGGATCGGATGAAGGGGAAGAACAGCCGCTACATTGGCACCTTGGTCGCGGACTTCCACCGCAACCTGA
>JBDTOH010000050.1:0-17865 GCA_039933355.1 Gemmatimonadota bacterium
CCGCCGGGTCGTCGCCACTTCTGTGGGGATCATCTCGGGGACGGTGGGAGCCCTGGGATGACACCGGGGGAGCCGTCAGCCGCCGAGGTACATCACGTGGCAATCGGTTCCGAGCCTGACGTTGTACGCGACGTACCAGCCGAGGTGGTCGGGGTCGTCGTAGAGAACGATGTCGTCGCTGTCCCAGAGCCAGTCGCTGCAATAGTCGTAGTCGTACGGCGCGACTTGGAAGAAGAAGCCACCGATCTGGAATCGATCGACCCCGCCGCCATGAAGCCGCCAGACGAAACGCGGTCCAATCCCACCGATGAAGCGTCCGTGCTCCCACGGGTGGTCGAGGTGATAGTGGATATCATTGCGGCCGCTGTTGTGCCCTATCCAGATGTTGTCCCGGTGCACGTGCGGAGCGTCGGGATGGTTCGCACGGTCGCCGAAGGTTCGGCCGCCCCGTCCTGTCGCCGCCGGCACGGTCGCGGGCCGGGCCCGGCCGGTTGGGGGCCCATGCGGGGGGACATACCCGCCGCCCACGGGCTGCTCCTCTGGATGCGCCGCCGGCCTCGGCCGCTGCACTGGGCGCTGGGCACGCTGTTGGCCCCGCTGCGCCGGTTGGCCGCCGGCGGGATGGTCGGCTCCTCTCGCTTGGGCGGCCGCGAGCGCGGGAACGAGGATTGTGACGGTCACCGCCAGGACGATGTGTCGCATGTTCATAGCGCCAACCTCAGCGGGTTAACGACTCAGCGCTACTGGAGCCGGAAAACATTGACCTGCGGATGCATGTTGGCAGCAAACGGTGTCCCGGTCGCTGTCGAGAACTGGAAGCTGACGGCCGCCGAGGTGCTCGGAGTCGTGATCCCGGTGTAGACCACTGTGCCGGGTACCATCGTTCCGTCGAGGCCACCTCCATCGGGCAACGTGAACACCGTGATCGGGAACGGCCCCGCGGCCGCCCCGGTGTTGTTGTACACGACCTGATAGAGCTGCCGGAGATTGCGGGTCTGGAAGCGGTACTGGGCCGGGATCGAGGTCCGCGCGACGCCCGGAATGCTGTCCGTGAACAGCGCGATGCTGAAGTTGCCGAACACGGTCTGGAACGACTGACCCGAGGCGGCGGCGATGTTGCCGAGGCCGGTCAAGCCGGTCTCCACCAGGGTTCGGAAGATGCCCTCACCCTTGAGATCTCCCAGATATCGCATCAGAAGCCAGACACCGGCGCGCCAATCGAGCCCGTCGTCCGCATCGGAGTGGAGCGTGAGCGAGACGGTATCCGGCGCGGTGAGGTAGTCGTACGAATCGAGCAGCTTGTCGACGATGAAGGCCTGGGCCGAGTCCGGAAACAGCTGGCTCGGATTGGTCCGGCCCGAGGTTCCGGGGAACTTGGCCTCGTAGTAGCGGGAGCCGAGCTCCTCGGCGATCCGGCTCAGCCCTTCGTCGAGCCAGCCGTCTTCTGCGTCGCCGCCGTGGACGAGCACGTGCTGCCCGAAGTTCACCATGTGCTGGATCTCGTGGAGCATGGTCGAGGGGATGGCGTTCAGCACGTCGGCGACGGTGTGCGTGCAGCTCGCCGTGCCGGTCGGATCAGGGACGAGCGCATAGAAGATCTCGCCGCCGTTTCCGCTCGGGTCGTCGGTTAGGTCGATGCCGTCGAAGAAGCCGGCCACAAATCCCTGCGTGCTGCAGTCGGCGGCGGGCGTGATCGAGTTCACCTCCGGGGTCAGCAGCATGGTCACGTGACCGTCCTGATCGAGATCGCTGGGCGGCCCGAAGGTGTTGAGGACGAGCGGGTAGAGGACCTGATCGCTCACCTGCCCGAACCCGGCGAGCTGAGCATCCGTGAAGCCGTTCGCGGGCGAGGCCACGTCCACGTACACGTAGAGGTTCGCGCCGGCGTACTTGAGCGCGGCCGAGACGGTCTTTACGGTGGTTCCGCCCGTGTCCCCGACCACACGAAAGGTCCGGGTGCTTCCGATCACCGGGGGCGCTTTGGCGGCCGCCGACACGCGAGAGCGGCGGGACGCGTCGTGCGCCATCGCGACCAGGCGCCGATCAGCGCGGCGAAGCTTGCGGTCGAACGCGAGCTGCGCGCCGTCGTGGCGGACTCGGACGGGACCCGGCGCCCGGGCCGCGGCCGAGATCGGCGGGTGGTCGCCATGCCTGCCTAACACAAAGGGCTGGGTGACGTACGGGATCGAATCGCCGCCGGTCGCGAATTGGGGGACGACGAGGTAACTGGCGCCGTTGCCCCGGAGCGTGACCACGGTGCCGGCTGAACAGTCGAGGGTGATGCCCTGGAGCGGTGCGAGCGTCACGGTGTCGGCCGGTGCGCACGGCGATCCGGTGACGGGGGTCGGCGGTGGCGGGGGCGGTGTCGTGGTGGTGTCGCAGGCGCCGGCCCCGACCGCCAATGCGAGCGAGATCGGGCGCCATCCTAACAGGTTTCGTTTCATGAGCCGCTCTCTCGGGGCATAACGCGATCCACTTGCGCGAGTCAAGCATCAGTACGTGCCACGGACACGGTGTGCTGAGCGCTCCCCCGACATTTTTCGGTGCGCCAGCCTGTCCGCCGAGTGCGCGCCACTCTGTCCCGAGCGGCCCGGCTCGAACCGGCCTGAACCGCGGGGCCGCTCGACCCTCGGTCCCCGACTGTGGTAAATTCCCTGCACCCTCTTAAGACCGAGTCTGTTCTGGGCGTTTCAGCGAGATCCTGTCCGGGCTGCCACAGTGCGATCGACGCCGACGCGCCGTTCTGCGCGCAATGCGGCGAGCCGATGGCGACGCAAGTCATCGGCGAGGCCGCCGACGGCGAGGCATCCGAGCCGGGGTCGTTGAGCTACGAGCTCGAGCCGGAGCGGCTGCAGCGCGCGCTCGGCCAGAGCTTCGTGCTCGGGCGGCTGATCGGTCGGGGCGGATATGCTGAAGTGTTTTCGGCCCGCGACCTCCGCTTGAAGCGGGACGTCGCGATCAAGGTGCTCCGGCCCGATCTGATCATGACGCAGTCGCTGCTGAGCCGATTCCGTCGTGAGGCGGAGGCAGTGGCCGCGCTGCACCATCCTCAGATCGTGCCGGTGTTCGACGTGGGCGAGGCCGACGGGATCTGCTACATCGTGATGCCGCTGCTCCGTGGCACCAGCCTCAAGGCGGTGCTCCACAAAGAAGGCCGCCTCCCGCTCGCCGAAGTGCGCCGAATCCTCACGGAAGCGGCCGACGCGCTCAGCGCGGCTCACGCAGCCGGCGTGATCCATCGCGACATCAAGCCCGAAAACATCATGATCGAGGGTCCCGAGCGGCGGGTCCTCCTCATGGACTTCGGGATCGCGAAAGCGGTGGACGCGAAGGACCGGGAGGCGACAGCCACCGGCGTCATCGTCGGGACGCCCCAGTTCATGAGCCCGGAGCAGGCGAGCGGCGACCCGAACATCGATCACCGGACCGATCAGTACTCGCTGGCCGTGGTCGGGTACCAGATGGTGAGCGGGAAGGTGCCGTTCGAAGGGGAGACGGCCCGGGCGGTGATGACGAAGCAATTGCTCGATCCACCGCCGCCGCTCACCAGCGTGGTGCCGGGCCTTCCGGTCCCGTTGGCGCGGGCGATTCACAAGGCGATGCAGAAAGACCGGAACCGCCGTTTCCCCGACATCAAGACGTTCGCCGAGGCCGTCAACGCGGCCACGACGACGTTAGGCCCGGAGTGGGAGCGGGAGCTGAGCCACCCGCGGTCCCGGCGCCGGTTGGTTCCGTGGATGATCGGCGCGGCGATCGTGGCGGGGGCCGCCGTCGCCATGGCGCCGTGGCGTCAGCGTGCAGCCCCCATCGTGGCGGGATTGACGACGCCGGAGCCGCGCTCTCCCGCAGCGCCGGCCGCCCCTCCGCCCGCGCCGCCGCCACCGGCGCCCGTCGCGCCGCTCAAGACGGAGCGGATCAATCCCGGCGTTGTCGTCACATTCGTGCCGGCTCCCGGCACACCGCTGCCGCCTTCAGCCCCGTCGGCGAAGATCGATACGACGACGGCCGCCGCGCCGCCTCCGCCGGATTGTGCCGCGCTCTATCAGGAACAGGATTGGACCAAAGCGTCGGTGAAGTGTGTGGAAGAGGCGCGGGGCGGAAACGCGAAAGCGCAGGCATTGGTCGGGACGATGGTGGCCGAAGCGCACGGCGCGGTGTCGATCGCGGACACGGACTCGACGCAGTATCTCGTCCTGGCGGCGAACGGCGGTAACCCGCGAGCCCAGTTTCTGCTCGCCCGGCGGTACTCCGAGGGGCGGGGAACCCCGGTCGAGCCGACGGCTGCCACGGAGATGTTCCTGAAGGCTGCCGCTGGCAAATACAAGGACGCGTACCCGTTCGTCGCGCGGCGGTACGATGCCGGGTTGGGCGTGCCGCGCAACGAACCCGAGGCTGCGAAGTGGTACGAGCTCGCCGGCAAGAACGGAGACGTGCCGAGTCTGCTCGCGCTGGCGGGGATGTACGCCACGGGGCGGGCGGTCGGTAAGGACGAAGCCCGTGCGAGGGACCTGTACGAGACGGCGGCAAAAGCCGGGAACGCCGACGCCGAGTACGAGCTCGGGATGATTTACTTGAGGGGGAAGGGCGTCGCGAAGTCGGAGACGACCGGCCTGGATTGGCTCCAGAAGGCCGCGGCGGCAGGGAATCAGAAGGCGAAGAAGGAGCTTGCCGACCGCGGGCGCTGACGCCCGCTCATCCTACCATTCGACCAAAGCGCCGAGGCTCAGCGTTCGGCCTCGGAGCGGGGCCCACGGCGAGGCGGTGCGCTGGCCGCCGATCCCCAACTGAGCCAGCTGAACCGCCTCGTAATCCCTGAGCTTCACGTCCAACATGTTCTCGCCGCTGGCGTAGAGCCTGGCCCGCCCGGCCCGCTGCGAAATGAACGCATGCGCGACGGTGTAACCCGGCGTCCGGGTCCGGTTCGGGTTGTCCCACACCGACTGGGCGCCGGTGTAGATGGTCTGGACTCGGACCACGGTGCCGCCCGGCGACGGCGCCCGCCACGAGACATCGAAGCCCGCGCTGTGGCGGGGGGTGAGGTCGGTCTCCCGGCGGCCGGTGCCGTTAGGGTCCCGCTCGGTGCCATAGAGGTGGCCGTAGAACGCGCTGCCCACGAAGGTGTTCCCGCGCAACGTGGCTCTCATCTCACCCGCGAACACCCGGGTCGGCCCGTCCAGATTGATGAGGAAGTAGCCGCCGGTCGGGTTACCGGGAAGCGGCTTGAGCCTAACCGGATGGGTGATCCGGCTCACCGCGATCGTCGCGTTCAGCTCGAGCCGGCCGCGGGTCCAGATCGCATCGGCCGAGCCGGTCTGAATCCGTTCCGCGTTGAGCACGGTCGGCGTCGCGGCGTGGAGGCCGATCGTCTCGGTCTCCTCGGTGAGCGCGGTCGGCGCGAAGTAGCTCGCGCCGGCCGTGAGTCGGGCGGTGAATGCCCGGCTCCGGCGAAAGAGGGCGGAGACGCGCGGCGTACAGAAGGTGCCGTAGACGTTATGCGCGTCGCAGCGACCGGCCGCCGACACGACGATGGTGCTCGAGACGGGGTGGGTGACCTGTGCGAAGATCGAGGGGACGTTGAAGGTATAGTCGAAGGCAGGGAGGTCGTCGCCTCGGAGCGTCTCGCGCTGGACCGCGACCCCGGCGACGAGGGCAGCCCGGTTCACCTGCCTCGAGTAGGTGACCTCGCCCATCGCGGTGGCTCGATTGTCCGCCTCACGGATCACCCCGAAGCGATGGCTGGTGAACTGGAATGCTCCGGCGGCGCGAAACGTTAGGTTCCCCCGCCCGCCGACCGGGAAGTGCCACGTCACGCCACCGTCGACGTGCCGGGTCCGGCGATCCTCCCGGTAGGGGTTCGGGTCGGTGTTCGAGAGGAGGAGCCCGCCGGTTCGGTCTTCCGATGCCGCGCCCACCGTCGCCACCAACCCGCTGCCGCTCGGCCGGTCGATGAACAGCTGGGGCCGGATCGAGAAGCGCACCGCACGGGGAAACTCACCCCAGCCGTCGTCGTCGGAATCGACGAGGCGCTGCTGGTGGAAGTCCGCGTACAAGCTGGCGCTGAGCGTCGGCGACTGGCGTCGCGCGCCCCAAAACGCGAGGTCGGCGCCTTTCTCGGATGACTGATTGAAGGAAGCCCGGGCTCGGTCGCGGTCGGGGCGAATGGTGATCAGGTTGATCACGCCCGCAGGCGCCGAAGAGCCGTAGAGGGCCGATGAAGCGCCCGTGATGACTTCGACTTGGGAGAAGGCCAACGGACTCTGATGCATCAGGGCGAACCCATCCGGCCGGCCACCGAGCAACGGCAGGCCGTCGATCAAGAGGCCGGTGTACTGGCCGCGAAGGCCGGCGAGGCGGATCCGGTTGGCATCGAGCGGGCCGGTCAACGTCTGGTCGCGCCTCATCACACCTCGGGTCAACAGCCGGGTGAGATCCGCCGGATGGCTGGCCGCCTGTTCCGTCAGCGCATCGGGGTCGAGGAGCGCGATCTTCGTGGGCTCGTCGCCGAGGCGAACGGCGGCTCGCGTGGACATCACGACGGCGCTGTCGCCGCGCCGGCTGGACGGACTGAGCACGATGTCGACCCGCTGGGTCGCGTTGCCGACGATCGTGATCTCGAATGGGCGGGTCTCGTAGCCGGCCCGGGACACGACGACTTCGCGGAGCGTGGCGGGGAGCACGAGCCGCGCGACGCCTTGATGATCGGTGATGCCGGTGACCGGACCGGAACGGACGAACGCTCCTTCGATCCCGGTAGAATCGCCCCGCCGAGCGCGGACGAGCAGCGTGCCCGTTGGCTCCTGCGCCGCCGCGCGATTGGCGCCCACGCAGAACGGTCCCGCGATCAGGAGCGCGAGAAGGTGCCGGTGAAGGGATCGAAATGGCAGGGTCACGTAGCTCCAAGAATAGTCGGGTGGCCCTTGATTCCCCGAGGCGCTGGGCCTCGGGCTAGACCACTTCCGGCGAGGCGAGCGCGCAGGGGACGCCTCCCTCGCCGCGTTCGATCTGCAGCGTCGAATGCTCGATCCCGAATCGGTGGTGCAGCTCGTGACAAACCCCGTCGAGGAATTTGTCGTCGTCGGCGACTCCAGGCTTGACCAAGTGCGCGGTCAGGGCGACGTGGGTCGTGCTCATCCCCCAGATGTGGAGGTCGTGCACGGCGCTCACGCCCGGCAGGCCCTGCAGGTACGTCGTGACGGCTGCAGGGTCGATGCTCTCCGGAACGGCATCGATCGCCAAGTTGACCGAGTCCCGGAGCACGCCCCACGTCCCGACGACGATGATGAGCGCGACGGCGAGACTGACGGCGGGATCGACCCAGGTCCACCCGGTCCATTGGATGATGAGCCCGGCGATCACCACGCCGGCGGAGACCGCGGCATCGGCGGCCATGTGCAGGTACGCGCCGCGGATGTTGAGATCCGAGTGACGGCCCCGCATGAACAGGAGCGCGGTGGCCGTGTTGATCCCGATGCCGACGAGCGCGACCCCGATGATCGTACCAGGCATGACAGCTTCGGGACGTTGTAGGTGACGAATCGCCTCCCATGCGATCGCACCGACGGCCAGGAGGAGCAGGAGCGCGTTGACCAGCGCGGCAAGAATGGAGGTGCGCCGGAGGCCATAGGTATAGCGAGCGGTGGGCATCCGCTTGGTGAGGATCATGGCGCCCCAGGCCAGCACGAGGCCGAGGACGTCACTCAGGTTGTGGCCCGCATCGGCGAGGAGGGCGAGCGAGTTCGCCTTGAGCCCGTAGATCGCCTCGGCGATGACAAAGCCGAGATTGAGCGCGATGCCGATCGCAAAGGCCCGGCCGAAGGTGGCCGGAGCGTGATCGTGGGCGTGGTCGTGCGAGTGACTGTGACTCATCTGCCGGTTCGGGTGCTAAAGGAGCGTGCCGCGAAGCAGCACGAGCGCCACGGTGAAATAAATCACCAGCCCGGTCACATCGACCAGGGTGGCGACGAACGGAGCTGAAGCGCTCGCGGGATCGAACCCGACCCGCTTGAGCGCGAACGGGAGCATCGAGCCGGCCAACGACCCGAACGTCACGACCCCGATCAGGGCGCCGCCGACCGTCAGCGCGACGAGGACCCAGTGGGCCCCGTAATCGTAGAAGCCGGCCGTCTGCCAGATCGAGATGCGGAGCACGCCGATGACGCCCAGGATGCAGCCGAGCACGAGCCCGGACGGAAGCTCGCGGAGGGCGATGCGCCACCAATCTCCGACCTTCACCTCACGGAGCGCGAGCGCCCGGATGATGAGCGACGTCGCCTGCGAGCCCGAGTTGCCGCCCGAGCTCATGATCAACGGAATGAAGAGCGTGAGGACGACGGCCTTCGCGAGCTCGCCCTCGAAGTGCTGCATCGCGGTTGCGGTGAGCATCTCGCCCAGGAAGAGCGCGCAGAGCCAGCCCGCGCGCTTCTTGATCATCGCTCCGAATCCGATCTCCATGTATGGAACGTCCAGGGCTTCCATGCCGCCGAACTTGTGGACGTCCTCGGTCTCCTCCTGCACCAGCGCATCGATCACGTCGTCCACGGTGACGATTCCCATGACTCGGCCCTGACCGTTGACCACGGGAATGGCGAGCAGGTTGTAGCGGCCGATGATGCGGGCGACTTCTTCGCGATCGGCGAGCGGACGAACCGTCACCGGGGGCCGGTCGTAGCCGATGTCGATGACGCGGTCGTCCGGGGGTGCCATGATGACCTCCCGGAGCGAGATGACATGGACCAGTTGGCTCGTTTCCGAATCGACCACGTAGATCGCGTAGACCGTCTCCTTCGCATTGCCGACGGCGCGGATGTGGGCCAGCGTCTGCGCCGCGGTCCACTCGTCCGGCACGCTCACGAACTCCGGCGTCATGATGCCGCCGGCCGTGTCGCTCGGGTATTGGAGCAGCAGGCCGACGGAGGCGCGAGTCTCCGGGCTGACAAGCTCGAGCAACCGCTTCTGATCGGAGGGGACGAGATTGCGGAAGAGCTCCGCCTGCTGGTCGCCCGCCATCGCGTCGATCAACCGGCCGGCGGTCGCATCGTCCAAATGCCTGATGATGTCGGGCCGGTACCGTTCGAGCGCCGGATCGTCGAGGACCGCGGCCGCACTGGGCGTCGGCAGCGCGGCGAGGACCCGGGCGGCGGCTTCTTCGGGTAGATGCAGCAGCGCGTCCGCGATATCCGCCGACTGCATGCCCGAGGTCACGAACGCAAACTCTTCGGGCTCGCCGGCGAGCAGATACAGCAATTCCGGCGGCTGTTTGGGTGCCGGCTCCGTTGACGTCACGAAAGCCTCGAGTGGATCAGGGGATTACTTCGGGACGAATGCTGTAAAGGAACACCGCCGCGCGTGAAGGGGAAGATGGTGAAGCGGCCTCTATCGCCTCACCAGTTCCGAGGAATTCTGTTTGTCAGGGCTCAACTCCATCAAAACCCGTACCGCAACGTTGCGTAGACGGAGCGCGGCTGGCCGGGGACGACGAAGTCTCCGGCGCGGAGCTCTTGATAGTGCCGATCGAAGAGATTGCGGATGCCGAGCGTCATGAGGACGCGACCGAGCTTATAGCCGCCGCTCGCGTGGAAGAGGGCGAACGCGGGAACGCTGACGCCGGGCGCATCGAACGGCGTGTACGGGCCGACGACGTTCGAGCCGGCCTGCAACTGCCACTTCGCATTCGGTGGGGCGGCGCCGAGGGTGACGGATCCCACGTACTTCGCGGTATTGAAGACGCGTGCCCCGCTCAGGGTGTCGCCGTCCTCGGTGACCAGTCTTCGGTACTTCGCATCGTTGAACGTCCAATCAGTCCGGAGATCCACGGCGGGTCCGAGCTGGGCCTCGACGTCGAGCTCCACGCCTTGACGGCGACTGGCGCCGCCGCTCGTGGAGGTCGCTGTGATCGGATCGAAGGTCTGCTCGTTGCTGACGTCCATTCGAAACAGCGCGGCGCTCGCCGAGAAGGAGCCGAGGCTCGCTTTGATACCGGACTCGTAGGCCCAGGCGGTGATGAACGGGATCGCCGGATCGGTGATGACGCCATCGGCCTGGCGGAAGCCTCGCGAGGCGTTGGCGTAGAGGTCGAGCCCGCGCGAGAGGCGGAGCGCGGCGCCGACCTTGGGAAGGAAGACGCCGCGGGTGTCGGACGCGGAGGGCTCGCCGTTAGGGGTGGTGCGGGCGCCTCGAGTATCGAACCGGGCTCCCAGATTGAAGCGGAGCCAGCTTGCCGCTTCGAACGACGTTGCCGCGAAGAGCGCGCCGGAGGCCTGGCGCGCCGAGACCAGGATCTGGGCCGAATCGCGCCGGCGGCTCGTGGTAAACCAGTTCTCGTAGTTGGAGTGGTCCCAGCGGCCTTCGGTGCCGAGCGTGATCTCGCTGTTATGCGGGAGAACCCAGGTGAGCGCGCTCGTCGCCCCGAGCCCATAACGCCGGTCTTCCTCCTCGAGCTGGCTCCCCGAGCCTTCGGTCCCGCCGCCTTCCGGAGGTGTCGTGAGGAACAGCTGCCAGCGGCCTTGGGTGGCGTACACAGTGCTCCGCCACAGAAGCGACGAGCCTCCGACGACGCGAAGGCTGACTCGTTCCTGGGCCCGATGCTTGAAGCCGCCGTCGGTGGGATCGGAGATCTTCTGAAAGAGCCCGGCGGTGAACTCGTCGACCGTGAGGAAGCCGGGCGAATCCCATCCGGTCGCGTAGAGCTCCACGCCGGCGTCGATCGCCGTGCTCGGCGAGAGGTCCTTCACGAGCCGGGCATGGCCCTGGGCGATCTGGTAGGAGCTGTTAGGCCTCCAGCCGTCCTCGCGGACGGCCCGGATTCCGAAGACGCCGCCGCTTCCTTCCCGGTCGAAGCCGGTGAGTACGGTGCCTTGGAGCCTGCCATAGGCTCCTCCCGACACCGAGGCCTCAGTACCGCGAAGCCGTTCCAGCGTCCGCACACTCACCACGCCGGCGAGCGCGAAATTGCCGTACAGCGGGCTGGACGGGCCCTTGAAGACCTCGACGCTCGCCACCGCGTCGGGGAAGAGCACGTTCCAGTCGTTGTAGCCCTCCGCGTGGCCGTTGACCGGCTCGTTGATGGGAACCCCGTCGATCCAGAGCGCCACATCGGTGGAGTGGTCCGACGAGAACCCGCGAATCGACGCGTTCGATGCGAAGCCGGGGCCCTGGCCCTGGTCATGGACCTCGAACCCGGCCACCTGTCGCAAGAGGTCGTACGGGTTGATGGCGGGAGCCGTCGAGAGAACCTTGGGCGTCAGCGTGATCGAGCTCGCGGCATCGGTGCGGCGGGCGGGCGCCGCGGTGACGGTGATGTCCGGGATCTTAGAGACCCGTTTGGTCGTGTCGCCCCGGCTGGGTTGCTGGGCCGCGAGCGCACCGCCGGTAGCGGCGGCGCTGAGCATAACGAGGGCAATGGTACGCATGAGCGAATCCTCTTCGGCACGAGCTCTGACCGCTCTTCGAGCGGGCCGAGCTCACAGTTGGCGTCAAACCAACGGTCCGCTCGCCGGTCTTGTCCGGTTTAGGGACCCGGGTCGAGGGGTTGGTTAGGAGCGAACCTGCGAAGCGAGCCGAGGAGGTGCGAGCGCGAGAGGAAGAACGTGGGGTTGGGCGCCTTTGGAGAGAACCGAGTGTCCCGTCTCGAGGCTGAGTGGCGGGGCGGGCCGGACCGGAATCTGGGCGATGTCCGACGATTGAACCGGAACGTCGACCGCGACCTGGCACGGACCGACGCAGATGCAATGATTGGTTCCGGCGTCGTGCTGATGCGGAGCGGGAGCGTTGTGCTGAGGGTGGTGGTGAGCGGTCGCAACCGGTGGGCCGGGCTCCGGCGCGACGGTGCATCGGAGGCTCCAGGCGGTGAGCGCCTGGAGCGTGAAACCGAGGATCGCGAAGGCAGAAGCAAACGGCCGCAACATATAGATGGACTATGCTTAACGCCGGTGGTGACTGGGGTCAATGGTGTCGATTTCACCCGTCTGAGCTGCGCTGTGGGCGAGGGCGAGAGGCGAACGCCGGATTGCGCGCGATTCGGTGATGGGGTACATCTTGGGTCGTCCTCGTCCAGGTCGGCTGCGCGGAGCCCCGGGACGTGCGCGGCAGTCGACCCCTCGCTGCGCTCGGAATGACCTTGGTGAATGCTCGGTGTCACCTGGTGATCCTCGGGATGACATGGGGTGTGACTTCGCGATTGGAGCATGAGATGAGCCTCTTGATCTTCCGGCCGGCGCTGGTGCTCACGTTAGGCACAGCGTCCGCCATGGCCGCCCAGACCACCGGACCCGCCCGGCCCCGCGCTCGTGAAGCTGGGCTCATCGTCGGCGTGCTGCCGACCGGCCCGCTCAACGCGATCACCGACGTGGCGGGGGTTCGGGTCGGTCAAGTCACCGTCATCGAGGGCGATTCGGTGCGAACCGGCGTCACCGCCATCATCCAGCACGAGGGCGACGTCTTCAAGGAGCGGGTTCCCGCGGCGATTTACGTCGGCAACGGCTACGGCAAGCTGCTCGGCGTGAGCCAGGTGCGCGAGTTAGGCGAGCTCGAGACACCGATCCTGCTCACCTGTACGCTCTGCGTCTGGCGCGCCGCCGACGCCATGATCGAATGGCTGTTGAAGCGGCCCGGCATGGAATCGATCCGGTCGATCAACGCGGTCGTGGGCGAGACCAACGACGGCTACCTCAACGACATTCGCCAGCGCCCGATCCGGCCGGAGCACGTCGTCCGCGCGCTCGAGTCTGCCAGCAGCGGACCGGTGAGCGAAGGCTCCGTCGGTGCCGGGACGGGGACCGGCGCCTTTGGATGGAAAGGCGGCATCGGCACCAGCTCGCGCAAGCTCCCGGCCTCACTCGGCGGCTACACCGTTGGTGCGCTCGTGCAGACCAACTACGGGGGAATCCTCACGATCAACGGCGCGCCGGTGGGCCGGGAGCTGGGCCAGTACGCTTATCGGAAAGAGCTGGAACGGACCGACAAACCAGGCCCGGGCGACAGCGGAGATGGGAGCTGCATGATGGTGATCGCGACCGACGCCCCGCTCGACTGGCGCAGCCTGGAACGGCTCGCGAAGCGTGCGATCGGGGCCATGGCCCGGAGCGGTTCGACGATGTACAACGGCTCGGGAGACTACGTGATCGCGTTCTCGACCGCGGCGTCGGTGCGCCGCCGTATGGATCAACCGACGAGCGAGCCGTCCGCCGGACTCTCCAACGACGCGGTGTCCCCGGTGTTTCTCGCCGGCGCGGAAGCGACGGAGGAAGCGATCTACAACTCGATGTTCCGCGCGACGACGGTGAAGGGGGTGGGCGGCAACACGCTCGAGGCGCTGCCGCTGGATAAGACGCTGGCGATTCTCAGGAAATACAATGCGCTGAAGTGGAATGAGACGTTGCGGCCGAGGTAGGGTTAGGGAATAGGGAATGGGCAATGGGAGCTGATGCGCGCAGGGCCCACTCCTAAGCCCTCATGCAATCGCCAGTACCCGCTCGCCCTCCCCCGGTGTCTGTTTTCCCCGAACCAGGTGCGCCGCCAGCGCTGCGGCGATTGGGAGTTTGGCGCTGTATTCGACGTACAGGAATTGTCCCGCCGGGTTGACCTCGAGGAACACGTACTCGCCTTCCGGCGTGAGGCGCATGTCGATTGCGCCGTACTCGAGGCCAAGCAGGCGCATGAGGCGGAGGAGTTTGGCTTCGAGGGTGACCGGCAGGCGATGGGGGAGGTAGGGCACGTTGTTGAGCCGGACGTCGACCTTGTAGTCGCTCTTCTCCGTATCCGCTTCCGCCGCGAAGATGTCATCGCCGATGACGGTGATCCGAAGGTCTGCCTCCGCCGGGATGTATTTCTGGAAGATCACCGGCGCGAAGCGGATCGAGGCCGCGAGCGCCTCTTCTTCCTTCCGCAGGATCCGGGTCTCCCGCCACGAGTGGAAGCTCTGCAGGAACGGCTTGTAAATCACTTCGTTAGGATACTTCGCCCAGAACGCCCGAGCCTGGTCGGGATCGTTCGTCATCAGCGTGTCCGGTATCGTGAGCCCGATCTCGCGGGCGAGGTCGAGCTGCCACGGCTTGTGAGCGGCCGCCGCATCGCGGACGATGTTGTTCACCCAGAGCGCGTCGCTGACCTGCCACATGCCCTGGAACGCCGTCGCCGACTCGACCATCGCAAAATGGCGCGCCTCCGGGGCCATGCCGCGTTGGGGCAGCCCGAACGGCTGCGGGCGCCGCCACCAGACGGCGCCGACGTCGTCCATGTCGACGACGGTCCCGTTGCCGAGGCGTAGCCCGAAGCTGCTCCGCGCTCCGTTCCGCTCGCGCATAACGACGGACATCTTGAGCGGAAAGTCGGAGAGGTCGAGCAGATGTGTGTCCACATTGCGCTGCCGGGCGAGCTCGCGCATGACGGCCTGCGCGTGGACGTCGTTGGGTTCGGAGATGATGAGGATCATGGGGGATAAGGGGATGGGGAATCGGGAATAGGGAATGGGGAATAGGACGCTGGTGCTGATCCGGGGACCGGGCTGGGCGGCCAGGGCCGCGGCCGAGGCGTGATGGGGAGTCGCCATGATGAAGGGCAGCATCGCTTGTTGCGGCGGGTCGTTCCAGAGCGTCCCGGGAGGATCCCAGATCGGTTCCTTCCGGGTGTCGAACACCGGATCCTTGGGGAGCTCGTTCCTCGGGTCGAAGATCGGGTCCTTGGTCAGCTCTTTGACGGTGAGCGCGCCTCCGAACTTCGCGGTCGCCACCTCGAGCTGGACGACGGCGTTGAGCCCCGTTTGATCGATCACCTTGAAGCGCTGCACCGCGTCCACCGGTGCCTCGGCGGTCTGGCCGTCCGCGGTGACGAGGACGAACTTGTCGGCGTCGTCGGCGCGGTAGAGGGTGCCCGTCACCAGGGCGGTCTTGCCGGACACGGCATCGCAGGCGGCCGGAGCGGTGCGGAGATACTCCAGGAACTTCTTGTCGCCTCTCGGCTTGGGATCAGCTGCCATACCCGCTGCTCCTTCCTGAGAGATCTGGTCGAATCAGGCGAGACGCCGGAACAAGCCGGTTCGTAACAGCCCGGAGGCGTCGCGCTGGTCGACGTAGTGCCGGCCGCGCCCACCGTCGAAGCGATAGAGCGTGCCGGTTGCGCTGCCCCGCGCCGCCATCGGCGCGGAGCTCAAGTACACGAGCGTCACGGTCCCCCGATTCCGCGACACGTTGTCCGGGGGCGCCTGTGGCGTCGGTGAGGGCGCCGCCATCGCGCGCCGGAGGTCCGAACGGCCTTGGCCGCAGCAGGGCATGAGTGTCTCCCGACGTGGGGGTGGAGGTGAGAAGCGGTTCAAGGGTGGGAGCCGGACGCTCGGCCGACATGCGCTCGAGCAGGATGGCGGCCCCGGAGAGCGCGAGCCAACTCACGGCTCGGCTCGCCCAATCCGGGGCCGCCCATAACGCGAACGGCGCCGCCACCCAGACACTCGCGCAGTAGAAGCAGTCCATCAGCTCACCCAGACCGCTCGTACCGAGGCGGGCGCGGACCCGGACGAGGACTCGGCCCGGCCCGTCTTCGGCCGTGACGAGATGGGTCAGGCGCCAGACGGCGATCGCGCCAACAACGAGGGCAAGGCCGGACCCGGCGAGGAGGTCGCTCACCGGTGCTCCATCTCGACCCGTATTTCATCCCCGACGTCGAATCCCATCGTGCTGCATGCTCCTGAGACGCTAGTCGTTCGGGACGCCGGCAGGGCGCCGCCATCGGAGCCCAATCTTCGGAAACCTCGGGGCGGATCCAATGGGCCGAACGGCTCATTTCGGATTCAGTCGTCGGACTAGATCCGTCCGGCGATCCGTTGAGGCGGGCGAGTGTTCGGGAATCGGTCGCGTGTCGAGACGTTAGGTCGCGAAGCATCGTGCCGGGGTATTCCCACGGATCAAACGATGATCGACGACCGGGATGACAGATCTGAAGACTACACCAGGGTTTGTCCCAACTTGTGGCCGCTACAGACGTATGGTACAGTGAGAGAAGAGAGAAGTTCCCTCCGCTTTTGAAGTCTCGCGTGACATCGATCGTGCGGGAGGAGTGACCGACAATGATTCGGGTCGCAGTCCTCGTCGAGACGTTGCTATATCGTCAAGGCTTGTGCCAGCTACTTCGGAGCGATTCGCGGTTTGAAGTCAGCGGTGGTTTCGGCACCGACGGCGCCGCGATCGGCGCGGTCGGGCTGGTCCAGCCGGACGTCATTCTGCTCGATGGGGGCGTGCCTGAGGGGCCGAGCTATTGCCGTGCGCTCAAGGTGGCGTCGCCCGGCTCGGGGATCGTGCTGCTCGCCGTGGGAGGAGACCTGGACCGCGTAGTGCGGTGGGCCGAGGCGGGCGTGGGGGCGTTTGTCGCGAAGGACGATCCGATCGACGAGCTCGCGGCGGCGATCGGGGTCGCGGCGCGGGGAGATTTTGTCTGTCCGCGACGGCTGGTTGGTCAGCTCGTCGGCCATCTCGCGGTATCGTCTCCGCAAGCGCCCCATCGCTCGCTCACGACCCGAGAGGTTCAGATCGTGTGCCTGCTCGAGCGGAGCCTCTCCAACAAGGAGATCGCGAGCCATCTTGGGATCGAGGTGGCGACGGCGAAGAACCACGTCCACAACATCCTGGAAAAGCTGCAAGTCCGCCGGCGGAGCGAAGCCGCGGCGGTCCTCCGGCGGTGCACGAACGGGGACAGTGTAGGGGCGGCGTTTGCGGGGAGGATGTAAAGGAGCCCCTCCCCTACTATTTCATCACCGGCAACACGACATAGCTCGCTCTCTCCGGGCTGTGGTGGAGGGTCATCGTGCCGACGATGGTTTCGGTCACCGTCGCTTCGTTCTTGCCCGTGTTGGAGTTGGGGAACGAGTAGTTGTCGAGCGCGTTCATGATGGCGACTCGGATCCGATGGCCCTTCTTGAATCGGTTCGCGATCGACCGAACGCCGATCTCATACCGAACGACGTCCTCTGGGTTCCCGCTGAGGAGCACCTCGGTCTCGTAGTTCGAGCCGGCGATGTGATGCTGCGGGTCTTCCAGCTTTCGGAACCGGGCTCGGATCATCCCGTTGGTGATCCGGTTCGACCGGCCCTTCTCGTCCACGTCCGAGATGTGGACCCACCAGTCGGTGTCCTTCACGTCCGTTGAGGCGTAGAGCACCGCGAGAATGTCGCCCGCGATCGTGACGTCCTGCTCGAGCGGGGGCGAGCTGAACGTGACGACGTCCGAGCGCGCCTCGATGTCCTTGAAATCCCAGGGAAACGACTGCACGTCTTCCCACCGCTGCATCTGCTCGAAGCTCATCCAATTGGGGGGCGGGTTGAGCGGATCGTAGCGATACGTGTCGAGCGGTTCGGCGGCGGCCGGAGGTGTGGTGGTGAGTGAGCCGGATGTGGAGTAGCGGGCGGCCTTGCCGTCGCTGTGGAAGTACCACTTCTGGAGGTCGGCCTCGGCGGGCGGCCAGCTCGTGGCAGTGCGCCACTCGTTGGCGCCGAGGACGAAGTAGTCGACCGACCGTCCGGTGATCCCGTTGTCGGTTCCCTTGAGGAAGTGGTCGTACCACCTCTGCTTCAGCAGCCAAATATCCTCTCGGACGGCGGCCGTCCCCAAGCTATACCCGTTGAGCGCGCGGTCCACGTTGTAGCCGTGCTTCCACGGGCCGATCACCAGTCGCTGGGGCTGGGTACCTCGCTTTTGAATCAAGGACCAGTTGCTCTCGGTTCCGGGGAAATCATCGTCGAACCAGCCGCTGATCTGGAAGGTGCCGAAATCGCGGGGGGCGGTAGAGCGGTACCAGTCCTGAGCGCGCCAGTATTCGTCGTTCGTCTGATGCTCCATCATCGTGTTCCACGCCGGGATCTCTTTCCCGGTCGCGAAGTTGTCG
>JBDTOH010000051.1:0-17698 GCA_039933355.1 Gemmatimonadota bacterium
CGATCCCGCCGCTCGCCCCAGTGATCACGACTACGTTGTCCTGCATACCGACTCCTGAATGAACGGTCAACAGCGGGTTACGACCGGACTAGTCAGCCGTTCACGGCGCCGGCGGGGGCTCGAGGTGGACGGTGAGCAACATATCGGCTTCGGTGCGGGCTTCAACGTCGTGCGGAACGCCGGGGTCCAGCACCAACGCCTGCAGCGGCTCCACGTCATACCGCGCGGTGGCGGTGGTGACCTGGAGCGTGCCGTGCAACGACTGGATCGTCACGAGACCCGGCGCTTGGTGGCTCTCGAGGCGTCCGCCCGCGTCGAACGCGAACAGCATCAATCGTACGGCACCGCGATGGTAGACTGTCTCCTGCCGGTGGCCTCCGCGTACCGGGCTCGCTTCGCTTCGAAGCCGCCGGAGCACGGTGTCGAAGTCGATGTGGTGCTCCGGCCCGGCGAACCGCTCTGCGGGTGGAGGCCGGAGCCGCGAATCGGGTGCGGTCATGCTGGTATCCTTCCGTGACGGGAAACGGGGTGTCAAGCCAACGACTCTCGGACAGCTATCCGGGCGACGTGCGACCCAATCGCAGTCGGGTGAGGGCTCGATCGAGCGCCGCGGCAAACGCCTGCTTGGCCCGCGCATCGTAGGGCGGCGGCCCTCCGGTCACGACACCCGCCGAGCGCATGCTCTCCATGAAATCCCGGACGGAGAGACGCTCGCCGATCGTCTCTTGGGTGTGCTCATCGCCGCGCGGGTCGAGCACCGCGACGCCTCTCGGCACGAGGAGCGCGGCGAGCGGGATGTCCTGGGTCACGACAAGATCTCCGGCGACGGCCTCCGCGACGATGTGCTGATCGGCGACGTCGGGGCCGCCGTTGACCCAAACAGCCGTGACCATCGCGTTGCCCACGGGAGTCTGTAGCCTCTGGTTGGCGACGAGGACAGTCTCGATACCCAATCGCTTGGCCGCGCGGAAGACGATCTCCTTCACCTCGCGCGGCGCGGCGTCCGCGTCGATCCAGATCTTCAACGGCAGCTCTCCATCGCATCGTCGCGGACCTAACGTCGCCCCCGGTCCGGAGCGTGCCGCGCTTGGTCCCAACGGTGCGGGCGCCCGGGCTCGACGTCAACGCGTGAAAGTAGTCGGAGACGGCCGGCTTTCCCACCACGAGCTCGAGCCGGCCGGTCCCCGGTAGCGGTGGCGTTATTCGATGTGAGTGGGGTCGGCGAGCTGGAGCGTGAGCAGCTGCCGGTCGGTGCTCACGAACCCGGCACGCCGGTAGACGGTCTGCGCAGGGGCATTGTCTCGGGCGACTTCGAGGTGGATGGACCGGATACCTCGCTGCCGGCAGAGCTCGCGCACTTCGGCCAAGGCCGCGGTGCCGAGTCCGAGATTGCGATGCGCGGGTTGAATAAAGAGATCGTCGATGCAGGCGCTGGCCCCTCCGTACTCCATGCTGTAGCTCAGGGTCACCACGACGTATCCGACGTCGCGGGTGTCCGCTTGAATCAGCCATACGTGACCGAACCGCTCGTCAGCCAGCAGTGCGGTAAACGCGTCGGCAGCACGTGCGTGGTTGAGCGGAAAAGCCGCTTCGGCGTAGAACTCGGCCATGAGAGCGACGAGTTGGGGGACGTCGGCCGATGAGGCCTTTTTCACGATGACACGACGGCAGGGCGGCAGGACGGCACGTTGATCTCGTCTCCCTTCAGAGTGAAGCCCCGCTCGCGCTTGCCCAAGCAGGGCGGTGCAGGACGCGTCCTAACAGCTCCGGATCGTTGCCTAGCGGCCGGCGTCGCGAGAGGTGGCCGACAAGTTGATGGGCTCGTAACGGGTTCCGTCTCGGGCGACGCACACCAGGCAGCCTCCTTCGACAGCGACGCAGTGCCTGCGGTCAGGAGCAGCCTTCAACATATTCGACGGCGGGCCGCAGCCCGGCCCGGTAGCGCTCGACCCGCTGACCATCGGTCTCGAAGATCAGCAAGTGAAGTCTATCTCCCGGCGATCGGACGATCAAATAGCGGCCTTGCGGCCCCGTGTACTTGTGGGGCTGCACTTCCACCCGGCCGGCGTACCGCGCGAGCGTCTCGGCTTCGGTGTCCCCAACTCGCGCGCCCTCCGCTGTTGGAATCCCGGCGCTGTCTACGTCGACTCGGACTACCGTATCGCGCTCGACCATCAGGCGCAGACCGGCGGGGAACGCGGCCGGGTGGACGAAGTCGCACTGATCGCTGATCCGGTAGGTGGGGCGCAGGGTGTCGCGGAGCTCGGCGTTGAGTTGCGCAACCGACCAGCCAAACCTAACGGTACCGACCGCCACGGGCGTCACGCTCCAGCGAGCGACCGGACGGGTCGGAGACGCGGTGTCCGGCGTGCCCGGCGCAGGCTGGTCGGCTCGGCTGCCACAGCCGAGCAGTGTGAGCGGGAGCGCGATGCAAAGCAGGAAGCGGAAGGTCGTCATCTCAACCCCTCATCGATTCGAGGCGCCGCTCCCGTCGCGGGGCCGGTCACCGGATGAGCATGACGACAGGACGACATTCATCAACACAGGTCCCTCGGACGGCGTGACGGAATCCACCGCCTGACCGTCTCGGCGTAGCGCGTGTAGGACTTCCCAAATCGGCTCCGCAAGGCCGGTTCTTCGGATCCGATCACGAACAGGTTCACCGCCACGTACCAGAGCGCGGCGTAACCGAGAAATGCGCGGGACGGAACCAGCAGCAGCTCGCCGATCAAGATCATCGCAACGCTCAAATACATGGGATGGCGGACGTATCGGTACAGTCCCTGCACGACGAGCTCGCGCGGTGGATCGACGGGTGCGAGCGTGCCCCGACCCGAACGGGCGAACTCCCAGATGCACATGCCAAGCAGCAGAGCGCCGAGGCCGATGGCGAGCACGCCGAGGAGATGCGCGGGATTCCGAAGATCGAGCCGCGCCGCGCGAAGTCCAAAGTATCGCCACGGGATATATCCGGCCATCACTCCGGGGAGGACCGTCCAGAGGAGGCTTCGGAGGGCGAGCGACCTCAGAGCAACCACGGGATCACGGCTTTGGTCTCGCGCTGATAGCTCGCGTAGTCCCCGGCGAATACCTCACGGAGACGCTGCTCTTCCAGGCGGACTTGCCGAGGATACGAACGAGGTTGGAAAGATGTTGTCCCGGGTGCGGGACGCCGTGTGTGGGTGCCGCCTTAGAGGCCCGACGCCAGCTCCCGGGTCAGATCGGCGGCCGGAATCTCCTTGCATCCGCGGGCGTTCTGGCCCGACCAGAGCGGCGAAAAGTCAGTGCTGCCCCGGCGCTCCGCTTCCCTACGTAACGGCGCCGTTGCGGAAGCGGCCAATGGAAATGGCGGCGCGATGCCGCTGACCGGGCCAAGCTCCCTAACGATGCGGTTGACAATGCCGCGGGCGGGGCGGCCGGTGAACACGTTGGTGAGCGCGGTGTGGCGGGCGGCCTCGCTCTTGAGCGCTGCGCGATGCAAGGGAGTCGTGTCGGTCTCGGGGCAGAGCATGTACGCGGTCCCAACCTGGACCCCGGCGGCGCCCAGCCTGATCGCCGCCGCAACCCCTTTCGCATCCGCGATGCCTCCCGCGGCAATCACGGGGACGGCCACGGCCGCGACGATCTGCGGCACCAAGGCAAACGTGCCGACCTGCGTCGTGAGATCCTCTGAGAGGAACATGCCGCGATGTCCACCGGCCTCGGACCCCTGGGCGATGATGATATCGACCCCGTGCGCTTCAAGCCATCGCGCTTCGTCGACGGTCGTTGCGGAAGAGAGGACTTTCGCGCCCCAACTGCGAACCCGGGCTAACAGCTCCGGCGACGGCAAGCCAAAGTGAAAGCTCACGACCGCGGGCCGAAACTCACTGATCAGGTCGGCAGCCTCAGCGCTGAAAGGCCTGCGTGCCGGTGCGGCTGGGACAGCGTTCACATCGAGCCCCAGCTCTCGGTAATACGGTGCCAGCGCCTCTCTCCACGCTGCCTCGCGCTCGGCGCTCGGAGCGGGCGGCGCGTGGCAGAAGAAATTCACGTTGAACGGCTTGTCGGTCTGTGATGCCACTGCCGCGAGCTCGGCCCGCATCGTCTCCGGGCTGAGCATCGCACATGGGAGCGAGCCGAGGCCGCCGGCGTTGGCGACGGCGACGGCGAGCTTGCTGCCTTGCACTCCCGCCATCGGCGCCTGAATGATCGGGAGGTCGATGCCTAACAGTTTCTCGAGGGTCGCCATCGATCAGTCGGCTGGTTGGGTGACGACCGCTCGCGCGGGCGCCTCGTTGACGATCAGCTGAAACACGTCGGGCCGGCTATAGTGCCCCGCGACATCGAAATCGAACTTGCCCCGGCCGATGTCACCCAGGTCGAGGGAGGCGGTGAGGATGGTCTCGCCCCCGAAATGAGGGCCGGCCAGCACCGCGCCGAGCGGGCTGATGATGGCTACCGCCGCGCATCAGCACCGAATCCGGCGAGTCGCCGAGGGAGACGCGAACCGTCGCGGGAAAATCCTTCTTGCGAATGAATTGACAGGCGGTGAGGACGAAGCAGCGCCCTTCGAGCGCCACATGCTGCATTGAGGCCAGCCAGGTGTCCCGGTCGTCCGCCGTGGGCGCGCAGTAGAGAGCGACATTCTTCGCGTACATCGCCATCCGGAGCATCGGCATGTAGTTCTCCCAGCAGATCACCGAGCCGATCCGGCCGTAGGGACTGTCCACCACGGTGAGCGTCGAGCCGTCGCCGAATCCCCAGATCATTCGCTCGAGGGCCGTCGGCATGAGCTTCCGATGTTTCCCGAGCAGGCGGCCGTCGGGACCGAAGAAGAGCACCGTGCAGTAGCAAGTTCCGAGCTCGCGCTCGATGACCCCCATGACCACGTAGGCGTTATGCGCCGCAGCGGCTTCGCCGAGCCGCGCGGTCTCGGGGCCGGGCACTGCGATCGCCGCGTCGAGGTAGAGCCGGAACTCTTCCCGTCCCACAGGGTCGCGGGCGCCCACGACGAGACCATAGCTCAGTCCCTTGGGGTACCCGGTGATGAACGCCTCGGGGAAGACGATCAGGTTAGCGCCGCCGGCCGAGGCCTCACGGATGAGCCTGACGGCCTTGTCGATGCATGCTGCGGTGTCGAACGGCACCGATCCGGCCTGGACGACCGCGACTGTTACAGTGCTCTTTCCCGCGGGCGAAGTCATTGCATCTCCAGTCGATCGGTTGTCGGACCGCGGGCGGCGTTACCGAGGGGGAATCCCCGGCTCCGCGACTCCGGCGAGCCACCTCACCACGTTGAGCAGGAACCGCGGGTTCTCCGGCGCCTTGGGATCGTTCATGCCCATCGGCGACCGGTGGGCACCGGCCAACTGCGCCGAGAACATTGCTGCCTCGCCGAACACAGCGACTCGGCCCTTGCCGTATTGAAGCAGCGCCCCCTGGACGAGACCTTTGCCCGACACCTTGGGGGTGGAAGGGAGAAACTCCCACGCCGTCTTGGTGAGCAGGACCGATACGTTCGAGTCGACCGTGAGTATGGGAACCGCGGTTGGCGGGATCCTGAAGGCCTGGCCCGTGAAGGACACCACCGAGTCCACCCGCTCGTCCACGGAGCGGCCGCGGGTTACGGCGTGGTCGGCGAGCTTGCCGTTCTCCCGGTGGAACACAAACTTGCTGTTGGAATCGGGAAGGCTCATCGCGAAGCCGTTGTAGAACCGGACCCCGAACGCCGCAGCGAGCGAGGATGCGGCGCCCGGCATGGGCATGTGATCCACGATGAGAAACAGGGATCCGCCGGCGCGCACCCACCGCGCGACCGCGCTCACCTCCGCGGGCGTGAACGCGGACCGCGCCGGAAGCACCCATTGCCCGGTGTCGTGGAGCGCATTCGCGATGACGAGGATCGCGCCTTTGCGGAGCGCAGGCCCCGTGAATCGGACTGAGCTCGGACGGACGACGTAGCCGTCGCGCTCGAGCAGCCGGGCGAATGCCAGGTAGCGTCCGCCGATGGTGTGGAAGTTGTGATGCCCTTCGTCCACGAGCACGACCGGGCCGCTCCCGGGCGCGAATGTGGGCCGTCCGATCGCCGGCGCGAACGCGCTGTCGGCGATCTGCTGCGGAGCGGCGGGACGGCTACCTGCCACCGCCGCGATCAATGCCAAGCCAATGCCGCGAATGAAGCCTCCTCGAGGATGTCATTCCGAGGTGAGTCTGAAATCTATTCTGTCGGGTCCGGGCCGTGCGGGCAAGATCCCTTGGTCGTATTCGCGCCGTCGGGACGAGTGGGTTGGATCTCCCGAGCACCATGCCAGAGAGTGTCCACGCCCGTGGCGAAATGGAGATCGACGCAAGAATGAAGACGGGTCGCTCTAAAGGGCGGTTGAATCGTACCCAAGGACGGTTGGTGCGATGCGTGAAGAGGGTCGAGCGAGCGCGAAGGGCCCACGACCCGATGCATGAAGAGGATCGGCACGACGCGAAATGAGGACGACCCGATCTGGAGGACGCTCGGAACGCGCTGCAGGACGTCTGGTGCAGCACCGGGCTCGGGTTGAAGTCTCGCAAAGGACCGGCGGTTTCACGCCCGAAGAGGCTCGGGGCGTTGCAGGGGCGGGGCAATCGTCCGAACACGAGGGTTGAACCGCTCCCGAGGAGGTGCAAGTGAAAGCCGTAAGAGGGTTGAACCGTACCGTGAAGGGGGGTGAAGTGCCGCCAAGGGAGGTTGGAGGACCGCTGGGGTTGGGTTGGAGCGCTGCCGAGAAGCGTGGATCGAGCGCAAGTTTGGTGCGGTCGAGCGCGCGGGTGGCGTGGCCGAGGCCAATGACTTGTCGATCGATGCCTCCACATAGGGGGACGGCTGCTGAGGTTGCGTGGGTCGAGCACAGGAGAATGGTAGGCGGTCCTATGGCGGGGTTGGACGAGGCTGTGGTCGCGGAGATCGAGCGCGAAGGGCGGACGGGCGAGGTCGCGGGTAGCGTTGGTGCTCTCTCGTCGAGGGTCGGACGAACGAAGGGTCAGGGTAGAACGGAGGCAGGCGAGGGGTAGAGCAGCTCAGAGGACGCTAGGGCGAGCGCGGTCGCGCGGCGGAGGAAGGCTGGAGCTGGGGTGCTCGAAGGGCGCGGGAGGACGGTCGAACGCGTGGGTCGGAGGAACGAGGCCGAGCGACGGAATGTCAGGCCTGGGCAGGGGCCGGCGCGACCACCCGGGCAGTCGATCGCTTCCGACTGATCCGCCGGCCCATCAGCAGCACCGGTACAATCCACAGCGCGCCAATAGTTCCGGCGATCGTTCCTCCGGCGGTCGCAAGCGCGATGGCGCCGAAGAGGCTGTCGACGTCCGTCTGCACGGCCAGCGGTACTAAGCTCGCCAGCGTGGTCAGTGTGACCAGCGTGATGATGCCGGCCCGGTCGCGCGCCGCGAACACGATGTCGGTGGCCGTGAGGCGCCGGAACGTACGCCCTTCGCCCGGGCCGGCGCCGTGCCGCCGTTTTTGTAGGGCCGCGTCGATGAGCAGGATTGCCTGATGGACGGCGAGCCCCACCACCAGGATCACGCCGACGGCCGCCTCCCGGCTGAACGCGGTCCCGGTCGCCCAGAAGATCGCCACCACGCCGGCCAGGGCGGTTGGGAGGCTCACGAACACCATCACCGGGGCCCACACCGAGTCAAATACGAACGCCACTGCCAGAATTACCAACACGATTCCCGCCGCGAACACGAGCCACAGCCCATGCTCGCTGTCGTCGTTGATCCACTGGAACTGATCGTCCCCGACCGAGTAACCGGGCGGCGCGCTGATCGATGCCATGAACGACTTGTGGGTCCGGTTCGCGAGCTTCTGGGGTCCCCGAAAATCATAGCTCAAGATCCGCACGTACTGCTGGTCCTCGCGCTCGATCTGGCTCAGCCCCTCGCGCTCGTCCACCCGTGCGAGGTCGCCCACGCGGACCGGTGATTGCGTCGGGTTAGGCACGAGCGCGCCTCTCAGCTCGTCGAGCGACCGCTCGCGCGCGCCCTTTGCCTTTACGGTGACGATGACCTCCTCGCCCTCGAGCGGCAGCTTTTGGCCGCCGCCCGGCCCGCGCACTTCGCGCGCCACCGCGGCCGAGAACGTGCGCGACGTGATCCCGGCACGGGCCAAGGCGGGGCGGTCCGGTGCGAGCGTCACGCTCACCGCGCGTTCGCTCCGGAAAAAGCTCCCCGCGTTGATGTTGACCTCGCGAACCCGCGGGATCCGCTCGAGCCTCGCCTTGAGGTCCTTCGCGAGCGCTTCGACGCCGGCGAACGAATAGCCGAGGAGCTTGACTCGAAACGAGACCGAGGCGCCACTGCCGCCGCTGAAGAATCCGGGTCCTCGACCCGTGACGCCGACCGACGCTCCCCCGATCAGCACCGCGCGCTGCGTCATCTCCTCCTGCATCATCGACGGCAGCGTCGTGAACCCGGCTTCCTTGGTGAACTCGACCACCATGTTCGCACTGCCGCCGCCAAAGCTCTGCGCCTGAACTTTCGCCACGCCCTCCCGACCCACCGCGAGGCGTTCGAATTCGGTGATGCCGCGGTCCAGGCTCTCGGGATCGGAGCCGCGGGGGAAGCTCAGGCTCACGAACAGTTGCGTCCGCTCGCCGTACCAGTTGCCGAACGCGGAGCGGGGAACCTTCTTGATGAAGCCCCACGTGAGAATGCCGAGCGAGATCAGAACGAGGCTCACGGTGACCCAGCGCCACCGCATCAAGCCGATCAGGCTCTTGAGATAGGCCCGTTGCAGCCGGCCCCAGCCGTGCTTCTGCATCCCGTGCCCGGCGCCGACCGCCGGGATCATCACGAGCGACGAGATCACCGACCAGAAGAGCGCGAGCGTAAACGCCGCGGCGAACGGCACGAACGCGGCCCGCGCGTTGCCCTGGAGGTAGACGAACGGCAGGAGCACGACCGCGGTCGTGAGCGTCGAGCCGATGACCGCAGGCGTGATCTTCTTCCCCGCCTCGACCCGGCCGGCGATCGTGTCGGGTGCGCGCCGGAGGCGCATAACGACGACCAGGCCGTCCTGCACGAGTATCCCAATGCCCATGCCGAGCCCGGCGAGCGTCAGCAGATTCGCGGGAATGTTGAGGAGAAAGAGGCCGAGCGCGGTGCCGGCGATTGCGACGGCGGCGCTTCCCATGACGAGCCATACCGACTTGATGTTCCTGAGCGAGAACGCGAGCACGAGCAGGACCGCGAGAAACGCCACGCCGCCCCGGAGAACTAGATCTCTCAGCTGCTTTTGAAGGTCGACGCTGTCGTCCTGCGCGAGGTTGAAGGTGATGCCGCGCGGCAGCAGCACGCGGATCTCGTCCATCGCAGCGCGGATCCGCTCGGCGGTCTGAATGGCATCGGCGCCGGGCAGGCGGGCCACTTGCAGCGCCACCGCCGGCCGTCCGTCGAGGCGGAAGAACGCGCCGCGGTTGTCCTCGTCCGGGCGCACCGACGCCAGGTCGCCCAGGCGGAAGATCCGGCCGCTCGGCGCGCGGATGGGAAGCGCCTCGAGATCGGCGAGCACGTTCGGCTGGTCGCGGAGGGCCACGGTGATGACGCTGGCCCCGCGCCGGTTCTCGCCTAACGACTGAACCAGGCGGGAGCCGGTGATCGCCTCGCCGATCAGCTCGGGCGAGAGGTCGAGCTGGCGGAGCCGGACCGGGTCGTAGGTGACCGCGACACCGGACTCGGACAGGCCGAACGTGCTGACCGAGCTGACGCCGGAGACCGCGCTAAGCCGAGGCGTGATCTGCTCCCGGGCGAGGCGGGTGAGCGTGCCGGGAGTGTACGGCCCCGACACCGTGTAGATCATGAGCGGCCGCTCGTCGAGATCGTCCGGCACATAGTTCGACACGCTCGGCGCGGCCGCTCCGGCGGGCCAGGTGTCCCGAAGCAGCTCGAGCCGCTCGTGGATTGCCAGCCGCACCTGGGTGACGTCGGCCTTGAGCTCGAGCTCGACCGTGATGTTCGACCCCTGTTCGCCGGAGGTGCTGGAGATCTTCTTGACGCCGCGGACGCTCTGGATCGCATCCTCGATCGGCGACGTGATGTACGTCTCGATCAGCTCCGATGAGGCGCCGGGCCAGCTGGTGCTGACGTTGAGCTTGGGCAGCTCGACCCGGGTCTTGGTGGCGAGCGGCAGCTTGGTGAACGCGACCCCGCCGGCGAGCATGATCGCAAGCCCGATCGACCAGATGACGGCGGGGCGGCGGGCGGCCCAGGTGATCATGACGGTGACCGTGACCGTCTCATGGCTGAGCTCCGGACTCCGCAATCTCCGGGCTCTGCGCTCTGCGGGCCTGCCTGGCTTCCTTCCGCCGCTCCACCCACGCATACGCGCTCGGCAGCAGGAAGAACGTCACGGCCAGCGTCGTGACTGATCCACCGATCACGCCGGCGGCAAGTGGCTGATAGAGCTCGCCGCCGCTGCCCCAGCCAAATACCAGCGGGAGCACCCCGGTGACCGTGGTGAGCGACGTCATCGCGATGGCGCGGAGGCGCTGGCGGCCGCCCAGCATAACGGCATCCTCGATCGAATGACCCTTCTCGCGGAACGCTTGGATCGCCTCGAGCTTGACCACTGCCTCGTTGTCGGCCATACCGATCATCACGATGATGCCGATCAGCGAGACCGCATTCAGGCTTTGTCCGGTCATCCAGAGAAACAGAATGCCGCCCGCGCCCGCGAGCGGCACCGCCAGCATGATGAGGAGTGGCGTCGTGAACGAGGCGAACTCGCCCGCGAGCACGAGAAACACGAGCGCGATCGAAAGCACGCCGACCAAGCTCAGCTCGCGCGTGGTGCGCCGCTGTTCCGCGTCCGCGCCGGCCACGGTCCACTGAATGCCGGGCGCGGGACTGATCTGGGCAAGCGCCGCCAGAACATCCGTGTTCGCGCGCGCGAGGCCGCCCCGCTCGATGACTGCCTCGATCACGCTGACCGGCCGCTGGTTGATCCGCACGACCTCGACCGGGGCGCGGATGTCTCGGGTGTTGACGAGCCGGCCTAACGGCACGCCCTTGACCGGGGTCGCGAGCGTCGTGGCCAGGTCTTCGTTCGCGCCGGCCGCGAACCGGACCACGATCGGGGTGCGGCGGTCGGTCTCGCGGAAGTCGCCGGAGGCCACGCCGCCGAGTCCGCCCGCGAGAGCGTTCGCCACGGCATCGGTCGAGATCCCGAGCTGCGCGATGCGGTCGCGGTCGAGGGTGATCTCGACGGTCGGCTGAGTGCCGCTGAACGCATCGCGCACGTCGGCGAGCGATTTCAGGCTGTCGAGCCGCGCCCGCACGGTGTCGGCCCACCGAGCCGCTTCATCGAGCTTGGGGCCGGACACCTCGACCCGCACCAGCCGGCCCTCTCGCCCGATCAAGCTGCCGAACTCCGACTGGCCCGCGAGGTCGATCGACAGCGCGCCCTTCGAGAGATCGGGAATCGCGGCTCGGAGCCGATTGGCGAACGGCTGCGCCTTCTGACCGTCAGGCACCGGGATGATGAGCTGCGCCGTGGCCGAGGTGCCGGGATCGGCGCCGGCGAGAACCTCTTCGTCGGTGGCGACGCCGATCCGGCTGTAGACTCCGGAGCCGCCTAACGAGATGGCCGCGGCCTCGATCCGGCGGACCTGCCGCTGGGTTTCCTCGATCGCGGTTCCCTCCGGCAGCCGGAGCTCGGCCACCGCGACGCCTTCGTCGACGCGGGGCAAAATCTCGCGGGGCAGCTTGGTCGCCACGTAGAACGTGACCACCGTGAGCACCAGCGCCGAGGCAAACATGGTCATCGGATGGGCCAGCGACCACCGCATCCCGTCCTCGTACCACTCGGCCAGATGACGGCCCCATCGGTCGAGGAGCGTGTTGCCGCCGCCGACCGGGACCTTCCGCTTGCTTCCGTACGCCAGCATCACCGGCATCACCGTGAGCGCGAGCACGAGCGAAGCGCCGACCGACATGACGACGCTGAGCGAGAGATCGCGGAAGAGCGCCGCCGCCAAGCCCTGCACGAACACGATCGGGCCGAAGACCAGAACAGTGGTGAGCGTGCCCGCGATCAGTGGTCCGGCCACCTCGTCGGTGCCGCGGAGCGCCGACTCGTAGAGGCTGAGGCCATCTTCCCGGTACCGCCCGGCCGCTTCGGCGACCACGATGGCGTTGTCCACCAGCAGGCCGACGCCTAACGCAAGCCCGCCGAGCGAGAGGATGTTGACCGTGACGCCCATCATCTGGAGGAGGGTGAGCGCGACCAGGACCGACAGCGGCACCATCAGGCCGATCGCGAGCGAGGCCCGCCAGTCGCGGAGGAAGACGAGAATCACGAGGAGCGATAGGATACCGCCGAAGACGATCTCCTGGACCAGGTTCGAGAGCGCGTCGGTGACGAATTGGGCCTGCGCCGCGACGACCCGGATCTTGACGTCGGGAAACTCTTTCGTGAGCTGCGCGATCGTAGCGTAGATGTTCTGGGTGACAGCGACCGTGTTGGAGCCGGCGTCCTTGTAAACGACGAGCCCCACGGCCGGACGCCCGTCCAGCGTCGTGATCGTCTTGGGGTCGGCGAGGCCGAGCGCCACCGTGCCGATGTCCTTGAGCCGGATCCCGCTTCGCGCAGGCCCGACCGGCGTCTCGGCCACCTCGGCCACGTCCTGGAATTCGGTCAGCGCCCGGAGCGCGAAGCGAAACTGACCTCGCCGGATCGTGCCCCCCGGCGCGGGGGCGTTCGCGTCGCGGATTGCCTTGGCGACGTCGTCGGGCGTGACCCCTAACGCTCGGGCGCGGGCCGGGTCTACGTCGACCCGAATCTCGTCCTTGGGCTGCCCGACCACCGCGACGCTCGCGATCCCGGCAAGCTGCTCGAGCCGCCGCGCGTGAACGTCCTTTGCGGTTCGGGAGATGCTGCGGAGATCTCCGCTCGAGGTGAGGCCAAGCACGGCGATGGGGCGTTCGCCGGGATCGCTGGTGAGAAGGGTGGGACGGTCGGCGCGCTCGGGGAGATTGCTCCTGGCGTTGTCGAGCCGCTCGCGGACCTGGAGCACCGTGGCCGCCATGTCGGTGCCCCACGCGAACTGCATCGTCGTGGTGACTTCACCGTTCCGGCTCACCGAGCGGAGATCGACCAGTCCCGGCGTTGCCGCGATCGCCTGTTCGACCGGCTCGGCGATGAACCGGGACACCTCGGTCGCCGCGGCGCCCTTGTAGGTGGTTCGAATGGTGAGGACGGGCAGGGTGACGTTCGGCAGCAGCGAGACGGGCAGCTGTCCCATCGTCACGAAGCCGAGCAGCACGAGCGCGAGCGTCACGGAGACGGTGGTGACCGGGCGCTTGAGCGCGGAGGAGGCGATCGACATGGCGGGTTACGGCTTCTCTTTCCGCTCGACCTTCTCGATCAGCCGCACCGGCGCATCATGGGTCAGCGTGAGGTGGCCTTCGACCAGCACCATGTCGCCGGCGGCGACGGGAATCTTGCCGCTCGAGCTGTCAGGGAGTATCTCGGTCTCGAACCCGTTGCTCCGCCCAGGCATGACGTAGACCCACTGCGCCCGCCCGTCCTTTACGACGAATACCAGCGGCCGGCCGTCGCGCTCGATGATGGCCGGGGTCGGCACGATGACGCGGCCGGGGAGCCGGGTCGCTTCGAGCCGCACGTCGGCGTACATGCCGGGCTTGAGGATGCCGTTCCCGCGCGCGCGGATCACGGCGCGGCCGGCCCGAGTGGCGCTATCCACGACGGGGAGGACCGCGGCGACTACCCCTTTCACGGCCCGGTCGGGTGCGGCGGCGGTGGTGACGGTCGCCTCGCCGCCGATCTTGACCAGGGGGAGGTCGTGCTCGAGCACCGAGGCCTCGATCCGCAAGTTCATGATATCGACGATCCGGCCGATTTCCTGGCCGCTCGAGAGGCGCTCGCCTAACGAGACTTTGATCTCGTCGATGACGCCGTCGAACGGCGCCGTGATGACCGAGCGGTCGCGCTCGAGCTTGGCCTTCTCCAGATCGGCTTTGGCGCCGTCGATGCCGGCCCGGATCTCGGCGTTTCGGAGCAGCTCGCCGACGAGCGCCTTGCCGGTGACGATCGAGTCGGCGAGGGTGTTGTCGAGGAGGTCGAGCTTGGCCTTCTCGAGCCGGGCCTGGGCCTGATCGACCGCGAGGTCGAGTGCGCGGGTGTCGACTTTGACGAGGACTTGCCCCTTCGTGACCGGGTCGCCGCCGCGAACTTTGACCTCGGTGATCGAGCCTTGAGTCTCGCTTCGGAGCACGGCGACCGCGTCGGAGCGGACCTGGCCGGTCGTCACCACCGAGAGCACGAGGTCGCCCTTGCGCACCGGCTGGCCCACGACCGGCAGCATGACGGTGCCGCCCGCTGCCGCGGCCGAGTCCTTGGCGGGGGTCGATGCCGCGGCCTCGCCGTCCTGCTTCTTGCAGCCGGCATTGGCAAGCAGAACGCCCCCGACGAGGACGCCTAACGTCAACCGATAGCTGCTCACAACGCCCTCCCGATCAGCGCTTCGATGTCGGCCTTGGTGCGGAGATAGTCGAACCGCGCGACCACCGCGCTCTCTTCGGCGCGATCGAGGCTTTCCTGTGCCTGCCCGAGCTCGAAGATCGAGATGGTGCCGAGCCGGTAGCGCTCGAGCTGCACCCGTCCGTTGAGCCGGGCGGCCTCGAGGGCGGAGCGGGTCACCTCGATCCGTTCGCGGGCCGCCTCGAGCGCGGCGAACAATCCGGTCAGCTTAGAGCCCACCTCACGCCGGGCGTCGCTCTCCTTCGCCTCGGCGGCGTCGAGGGCGGCGCCGCGGGTCGTGACGTCCTGCTCGCGCTGGAGCTGGTTGAAGAACGGGACCTGGACAGCGATCCCGAGGTTCCGGTTATTGAAGAGCTTGTAGCGGGCGTCGGGGTTGGCGTCGCTGCCGCCGTAATTGGTGGCGGCCTGGAGCTGCACGATCGGGTAGTAGCCGGCCTTCGAGACGCTGAGATTGGCGCGGGCGAGGCGCACGTCCGCGATCGCACGCAGCAGGCCCGGCGCCCGCCCGACTGCTTCGGCTCGAACCGCCGCGGTGTCGAGCGTCGTGAGGATGCGGACGCTCGAATCGCTCACGGCGCTCACGCGGCCGTCCGCGCCGATGGCGCGGGCGAGGTTCGCCTCGGCCTGGGCGAGGAGGCTCTGCTGGCTCAAGAGATCGAGCCGCGCCTGGCTCAGCCGGACGACGCCGGTGAGCGAGTCGGCGATGTTGGCGGCGCGGGTCGTGAGGCGGGCGATCGCGATCGACAGCTGTTCCTGAGCCCGCCGAATTCCGCCGAGCCGCACGCCGACGAGCTCCGTGCTCTGAAGCGCGTTGAAGAATTCGCGGCTCGTGTTCGCAGCCGATTGCCACCGCGCGGCCTCGAGCCCGGCGTCCGACTGCGACTCCTGCGCCTTCGCGGCGCGCACCGTGGCACCGCGGCGAAAGCCCGTGAAGATGTCGAGCGTCGCGTTGAGGCCCATGTTGATCGAGTTGGTGGTCGAGTTTGCGCTCACGATTTGGCCGGTCCGCGGGTCGACGCGGGGAAACTCGCTGAAGCTTCGGCCGCCGCTCGCGCCACCCTGAACGGTGGGGAGAAAGCTCGCGTACGCGGCGCGCTTGCCTGCGGCGGCCGAGCGGGAATCACCTTGGGCCTGGATCACGGCGGGATCGTGCTGGTGGGCGAGCCGGATCGCTTCGTCGAGCGTGACCGCCCGTTGCTGTCCCGGGCCGGCCCCCGCCGGCGTCTGCGCCGCACCCGCCGTGGAGAGCGTCAGAAGCCCGACCAGAGAAAGCAACTGACTCGGAAACATGGAGGCCTTTGGATGGCGGGCGTCGAGGCCGAACCCGTCCATGCTGACCGTTAGGTGGTGACCCGGGTAGTCCCCCGGCCGGCGGGCGGGACGAGCGGGCGCATTTGTGGTGCGATTCACCGGCGGCGCGGCAATATTTTGCTGGATCGTGCCGATCGGCATGCCGCCACCTCGCGGGGAACCCGCAGTACCGAGGTACAGTTCAAGATAGTGGTGCTGAGCCGCTGCTACGACGACTAGAGGCGTGCCGGAAGACCGGCACTCGCGGGGATAGATGACTTGACCCGCTGAATGGTCGCGGGCTCGAGATCGTCAAGCGGTCACTTGGCTCGACGAGTGTCGGCGAGTGCCGCGAGGAACCGGTTGCGCTCGGGTGAATCGGGGTAGATGCGGGCCGTGGCGTCGAGTGCCCCTTGCGATTGTGATGCTGACCTGGCGGCCCGCGGCCGGCGCGGAAATGGCGCGATGGAATGCGGGGACGTATGCCCACAGATTGAAGCCAATGATCAGCAGCGGCACCACGGCCGGAATCGCGATCGGCAGGTCTGCTTGTAGAGGTTGTCGCTGAGGAGTTGGACCGCGGCGAGCGCGGCCGCCCCGGAGGCCGGCCCGAGCAGGACCGCGGTTCCTGCAGCCCAACGCGGCATGTCGCCTTTGAGGCCCGCCGAGAGCGACAGCCTGGCCAAGAGGATCCAAAGACCAATCGTGAGGAAGACTGCGAAGGCTTGCGAGAGCGCGTTGCCCGCGGGATCGCTGTTGTGCATCGTGGCCAGGTTCCCGACCACGCCGACGTAGGCCAAGGTGGTGACCAGGAGCAGGACGGCGAGCAGCGTCATGGGTCTCGGGGCTCGCCCTAGATTATTCCGTTCGGCTCGAAGCCGCCGCCCGCTCGGCCTAACGTCCCGCTCTCGCGACCTCCGCCTCCGCTGCGAGATATCCGAACGCCGGCCACTGGTCCGACGCGAGAATCCGCGCAAGAATCCGGCGGGCCTCGCTGATGCGTCCGCTATAGAGATTCCAATTGCCGAGCCCATAGCTCACCGTCACATCCTCGAGGTCTCCAGCTCCCGAGCCCGCGAGCTGCTCGGCGGTGAGCTCGCCCTTGTAGAAGAGCAGCAGGCGATGGTAGCTGCCGTTCTCGATGATCGGCATGTCGCGGGAAATCGGAGCGAGGACCGCCTCAGCCTCTCCGGTCCGGCCCAACCGGCGGAGAGCCATATAGAGCCAGTGGCTGCTCGCGACGACCATGTCGGGATTCACCGCCGCATCGACATCCCGTCGGAACCACTTGGCCGCCTCGTCGAAGTGCCCTTTCAAATAGTGGCCGAGGCCGAGGTGATAGCGGATGTTGGATTGGAGGGTGCCGACGGGGATGTTCCGGGCATTCGGGAGACCGTCCGGCTCAACCTCGTCCGGCTTCCCGCTCGTGAGCTCCGCCGCCTTCGAGAAGTCCGCAATCGCCCGGTCGATCTTCCGGACCGTGAGGTACCGATGTCCGCGATGCCGGTAGAGTCGCGCGTCGGTGGGGTGCCTGGCGATACCCTTTGAGTAGATGTCGATAGCTTCCCGGAATCGCCCCAGGTAGGCAGTGCGTCGGCCAAGCCAGATTATGCTGTCCGGATCATTGGGTGTGTTCCGGTACGCCCGCACGGCTTCGGCATACTTCGCCTCTGCGGTCTCGCGGCCGGCGGCGCTCATCGCGGGCCGGGAGAGGGGTCGCCCGGTGAGCGAGGTCGCTTCCACCTGGGCCGCGCCCGGGGTTGCCCAGGTCAGGCATACGACGGCGAGGGCGAGAAGCCGGGGCCAATCCTGAACCCCCAATCGCCAGGGCGCCGTAAGAGTCGTATCTTCTCGCACCTCTACAATCTATGTCGCCATGCCACTGTTGACCCTACC
>JBDTOH010000052.1:0-17543 GCA_039933355.1 Gemmatimonadota bacterium
CCCCATCATGTGCGGGATCGCGACGTTCACGATGCTGGTGTCGACCAGCTCGAGCACGCTCGCGAGCGTGACCGCGAACGCAATCAGATACCGGAGCCGATAGATCGCCTCGCGGTTGGCTCGGGCGGGAACCCCGGCCATCACGGCGGCCGTCACGCCAACCTCACCCGACCTTGATCGTCAGCTCGACCGACATTCCGGGCCGGAGCGGATGAGTCCGCTCGCGGTTCGTATCGACCTTGATGCGGACCGGCACCCGCTGGACGACTTTCGTGAAGTTGCCGGTAGCGTTGTCCGGCGGAAGTAGCGAGAACCGCGCACCGGTCGCGGGGCTCAGGCTCTCAACCTCGCCCCGGAATGTGACACCGGGGTACGCGTCGACGGAGAACTCCACTGAGTCGCCGATCTTGAGGTGCTCGAGCTGGGTCTCCTTGAGATTTGCGGTCACCCAGATCGCTTCGTCGGGAACGATCGACATCAGGCTCTGACCGGGCTGGACGAGAACGCCGGGCTCGACCGCCCGCTTGGCCACCACGCCCGAGATCGGTGCCGTGAGAACCGTATACGTCAGCTGAAGGCGCGCGCTCTCGACCGCGGCCGCCGCGGCCGCGAACCGAGCCTGTGCGACCCGGACGCCGGCATCGGCTGCGACGCTCATGCTGGCCGCGGCCACGGCTTGTCGCCGCGACGCTTCGAGGGCCGCGGCGGCGTTGTCGACCGCCCATTGCGCTTGATCGAGCTGTTGCGCCGAGATGATGCTCTTTGCCGCGAGCGACTTGTAGCGCACGAGATCTGCCTGAGCTTTCCGATACGTGGCCTCGGCCGCTTCTACGGTGGCCGTCGCTCCGGCCGCCGTCGCCACGCTCGCGGCCCGCTGGGCCGACGCCTGTCCGGTCCCGCCGCGTCCGCTGACCGCCGCCTGCGCGCTCGCGAGGTCGGCTTCGGCCTGCGCGAGGCGCACCTTGAAGTCGCGGTCGTCGAGCACCACCAGCGTGTCGCCCGCTTTGACTTGCCGGTTGTCCTCGACCCGGACCTCGCTCACGAAGGCCTGAACTCGCGGCGACAGCATGGTGATGTGGCCGTCGATCTGAGCGTTGTCGGTCGTCACGTGGGTCCGGCCGAACTGGAGCCGGCGCCACGCGAAGATGCCGAGCGCGATCACGATCGCGCCCAGGATCATGAGCGGAATCCGCGAGCGCTTCTTAGCGGCGGCGGGCGGGGCCGTAGTCGGGACCGTGGTCGGCCGATCGGCTTGGTCGTAAACGGCGGTCATGATCGTTCGCTCCTCACTACATCTGCTCGAGAATACCTAACGCTTTGTATACGCTCACCCGGGCCACGCCGCGGGACACCAGCGCCTGGATCACCGCGTCGCGGGCCGCGATCAAGCCGGTCTGCGCGTTGGTGGTCTCGATGGTGCCCGCGACGCCGGCCCGGAACCGCTCTTCGGCCTGCGCCAGCTCGAGGAGCGCGAGGCGCTCCCGCTCCTGCGCGAGCGCGACCTGCTCCGTGGCCGACGCGAAGTCGAGCAGGGCCCGGCGCGCCTCCACGTCCACCTGGCCCTCGAGATCGTGAAGCCTGGCTTCCTGGCCTTCGATCCGGAGTCCCTCCTCGTCCGCCCGGAGGTGCCTCCGCCGGCCGTCGAAGATCGGGATCGCAACCCCGATCTGTGCGACGTAGGTGCCCTTCAAGTTCCCGGTCTCGCGACCGCCCTGCGTGTAAGCCCCCGATGCCGCCACGCTCGGCAGATTCTCGGCCCGGATCGCAGCGCGGGTCTTTTCGGCGACCGCAAGACGCTGCCGCTCCGCCCGCACTTCGGTGCGATGGTCGAGCGCGAACTTGACCGCCTCCGCGGGATCGGTCGGAATCGCCGCGACGGTGCCATCGATAGTGGTGGCAAGGATCAGCGTCGTGTCGCCGGGGAAGTCGAGCGCCCGATTCAGATCGAGGCGGGTCCGATCGCGGTCGTTCCGCGCGAGCGCGAGCTGAGAGCGGACCACGGCGGTGTTCACTTCGCTCCGGGTGAGGTCGATGCCCGTGCTCACACCGGCTTCCTTGAGCTGGCGCGCCTGCTCCAACAGCCGCACCGCGACGACGCTGTCCGCCTCACGTGCGCGGACCGTCTCCCACGCGCTCTGCGCCCGGAGATACGCCAGGCCGGCGGCCACCCCTGCGAGCACTCCGGCCGTCGAAGCATCGAGGCCGGCCGCGATCACCGAATCGCGCGCCGCGCTCACCCGCCGGAACGCCGCGGGGTCGAAGATCGTCTGGCTCGCGCGGAGCGTAAGATGAAACACCGAGAAAGGGTCGGTCACACCGGTCGCGATCGGAATCCCGAACTCGTCGAGATTGAGAGTCTGTCGGGTGTAACTCGCGCCACCCGACACGTTGGGAAGGAGCTCGGAGCGCCGTTGGCCGACCCGATTACCGGCAATCCGCTCGCCGATCCGCGCGAGCGTCGCACCGATGCCGCGCGCCCGGCCGAGCTCGATGGCGCGCACGAGTGTGAGGGTATCGGATCGGATCGGGGCAGCAGTCGGGGTCTGCCCAAGAAACGCCGCGGCCGTCCACAGTGTCGTCAACATTACGAGTCTCTCCCAGCCTGATCGTCCCGCACGAGCACTCCTTCTAAGACGAGCTCGATAATCCCATTCACCACCTCGTCGTCCGGCAGGGCTTCGGAGTCGTAGGGGCCGAAAAACTGCTGGTAGATCGTGCCGTGGACGAGCAGCGACGTGACGCCCCGCACCGCGTAGTCGTGCCGGAGCGGGCGGAATTCACCGCGCTGCACGCCGAGATCGAGAATCGCGCGCACGATCCGGCGGGAGCGGAGGATCACCTCGTCGACGTAGAACCGCACGAGCTCGGGAAAATTGCGGAGCTCGGAATTGACGAGGAGCGCGAGGCGAGCCCGCTCGGGCTGCCGAAGAATCTCCCAAGTGCTGCGAATGAAGCGGACCAACATCTCGCGCGCGGACAGCTGCTCGTTTCTGAGGAGCGCGTCGCCCTGCGCGAAGTTGCTCACCACTTTCGCGCGAACCATTTCCTGAAACAACGACTCTTTGGAATCGAAATAGAGGTAGACGGTTCCCTTGCTGACTCCGGCCCGCTGCGCGACCTCCTCAAGCCGGGTCCCGGCGAACCCCATCTCGCCGAACACCTTCACCGCCGCCTCGATGAGCTCCTCCCGGCGGGCGTCGGGACGACGCTGCCATCGAGGGCCGCACGGCGCTTCGGGATCGGTTGGATCTGGATTGCCCACGGTTAGACCCGACTCGGTGATGAGTTAATAACTGACCGGTCAGTAATGTAAAGACACCGAGAAATCCCGCAAGGCGTGCCGGGCGGCCTGGTCCACCCTCTCCCCCGACTGCCGAGATGCACCTGCCGCCCTCCGCTCCATTGACGTTCTATGGGAACGGCGATACAGTTGCCATAGAACGTCAATGGGAGCACAGCCATGACTGATGCGGTCGATCTACTCCAGGGCACCCTCGATATGCTCATCCTCAAGGCGCTGTCTTGGGGGCCCAATCACGGCTTCGGCGTCGCCCGATGGCTCGAGCAGCGCAGCGGCGACTCGCTCCGCGTCGAGGAAGGGTCCCTGTATCCGGCGCTTCACCGAATGACCAAACGGGGATGGCTCAAGGCCGAGTGGGGGATCTCCGACAACAAACGCCGAGCCCGCTATTACCACGTGACCGACAAGGGGCGCGAGCAGCTTGCCGACGAGACCGCCGCCTGGACCCGTTTCAGCGGTGTCGTGGCGCTCGTGATGGACACCGGGGCAGGTGGGTGAGCCATGGCCTGGATTCCTGATCGCTACCGCGATCTTATCGCACTGTTGCAGCGGGGTCGGGTCGAGGCCGACATCGACGAAGAGTTCACCCATCACCTCGAGCAGCGGATCGCCGAGAACGTCGCGGCCGGCATGAGTCCCGAAGCGGCCCGTCGCGCCGCGCTCGAGCGCTTCGGCGACGTGCCCCGCTACCGGCGGCAGACTCGCGCGCTCGACCAGGCCGAATCCCGCACCAGCAGGTGGCGCGACCGTCTCGATCTCATCCGGCGCGAGCTCAGCCGTGCGACCCGCGGCATCGTCAAAGCACCCGCGTTCGCCGCCGTGGCGGTCGCAACGCTCGCGCTCGGCTTCGGGACCGCCGCCGCGATCTTTACACTGGTGGACGCGGTGGTCCTGCGCCCACTCCCTTATCCCGACGCGGACCGGCTGGTTGTGATCAGGCATCCGGTTCCCAAAGTCAGCTCGGACGCGGTCTGGGGCCTGTCGCCGGGCGGGTACTTCTACTTCCGCTCCCACGCCAGGACGCTCGACGGCCTCGCGGCGTATCAGACGTTCGACATGTCCATCGCCGGCGACGGTGTGGCCGAGCGGGTCCGGGCCGCCGCGACCACGCCCGATCTGTTCTCGGTGTTAGGTGCGAGACCGGTCCAGGGCCGGCTCTACACTGCTGCGGACGATCCGCCGGCGAGAGCCGGTGTGATGCCCACGGTCGTGGTGCTGAGCTATGCGTTCTGGCAGCGGCGCTACGGTGGCGATCCCCACGTCATCGGAACGATCATCCGGCCCGAGGGAATGTCGCTCGAGGTGCTCGGCGTCGCCGAGCCCGGATTCGCGCTGCCCGAGGCCAAGCCGGATCTCTGGTTCCCGCTCGGCCTCGACCCGAACGGCATCCCGCACAACGAGCACTATCTCAGGGTGATCGGCCGGAGCCGGGCCGGCGCTTCGGTCGCGGCGGTCCAGGCCGACCTCGCCGGGCTGACCGCGGAGTTCGCCGGCGCCATGCCTGACGCGTACGGCCGGGGCTTCATGGAGCAATCGGGTTTTGAGACCCGGGTCGTGCCGCTCCAGCAGCACGTGGTCGGCGCCTACGGCCGCGTCCTCTGGATCTTGCTCGGAGCCGTGGGGTTGGTGCTGCTGATCGCGGCGGCGAATGTCGCGAATCTTTTCCTGGTCCGGGCCGAGTCCACGGCCCGGCACACCGCGATCCGTACCGCGCTCGGGGCCGGCCGCGCCGATCTCGTCCTCCATCATCTGAGCGAGAGCCTCCTGATCGGCGCGACGGCCGGAGCGGTCGGGCTGGTTGTCGCCTACGGCTCGCTCAGGGGATTACTCGCGCTCGCGCCGAGCGACGTGCCGCGCCTCGATCAGATCGCGTTCAGCGGCCACACGGTGTTGTTCACGGCGGCGCTCGTTGTGTTGGCGAGCGTGGCACTCGGTCTCTTCCCGATGATCCACGGCGCAGTCGTCGGGATTCGGCTCACGCAGGATCGCACGGCCGGCTTGACCGGACCGAAGGCCAAGATCAGGACCGTACTGGTTGCGGCCCAGGTTGCCTTCGCGATCGTGCTCCTCGCCGCGGCCGGTCTCCTGTTCCAGAGCGCGCGGAATCTCCGCAACGTGCGCCCCGGGTTCGAGCCTGCGGGTGCGATCACGTTCGAGCTCGCCGCGCCGCAGAATCCCTATGACACGTATGAAAAGATCCGCCAGCTGTATCAGCGTGTGCTTCAGGACCTCGAGACCGTTCCGGGCGTCGTCGCGGTCGGCTCCGCGACGTACCTGCCGCTGAGCGGTAGGAGCGGATGCTCGCTCGCGTTCGTCGAGGGGTTCCCGCGTCGCCCCGAGGAGGCGGCCCCCTGCATCGCCACCCAGCAGGCGACGCCGGGTTACTTCGCGGCGCTGGGCACCGCGGTCCGCGGCCGAACGCCCTTTTGGACCGATCTCGACAACAAGAGTGGCGCGGTTGTCGTCACGAAGGCGCTCGCGGACCGCCTCTGGCCGGGCGAAGAGCCGATCGGAAAAGGGATCAAAGGAAACGGGCCCAAGCCGCCCTTCTATCGAATCGTCGGCGTGACGGAGGACGTGCGCGGTGACGGGATCGACAAGCCCCCGCTCGAGGCCGTGTACTACCCGATGGAGCCGATCCCGGGAGCCTTTCTGTGGTCACCGCCGGGGCAGATGGATGTCGTGGTCCGCAGCCGAGGCGTCGACGCTCGTGAGCTGATGACAACGATTCGGCGCCGGGTGATCGCGATCGACCCCACGATCCCGATCTCCAACATCCGTTCGCTCGAGGAGCTGGTAGCGCACTCGATGGCCCGGGTGACGCTCACCATGATGCTGCTCGCGCTCGCGGGCGGCATGGCACTTCTCCTGAGCGCGGTCGGGCTCTACGGCGTCATCGCCTACCTGGTCGGGCGCCGCCGCGGCGAGATCGGGGTTCGCATGGCTCTCGGCGCGACCGGTGCGGAGGTCGGGCGCCAAGTGGTGCGCGATTCCGTACGGATCGCCATTGGAGGCGTCGTGATCGGGATCGGCGTGAGCTTGCTGGCGATGCGGGTGCTGAGCGCGCTGCTGTTCGAGGTGAGCCCGTCCAATCCGCTCGTCCTCGGCGCTGCCGCGGCATTGCTGCTCGGGATCGCGGTCGTCGCGAGCCTCATCCCGGCGCGCCGAGCCACGCGGATCGATCCCATTGAAGCGCTGAGAGCGGAATAGGGAGTCGGAAATCGGAAGTCGGACGTCGAGAGTTGGTGGCGAAGGGAGGCGTTGCGGATGGGGTGGCTACCGGATCGGTATCAGGCGCTCCGCGAGCTCTTGCGACGGGGAAACGTCGAGCCGGCCGTGCGGGAGGAGTTCGAGCATCATCTCACGCTTCGCACGCAGGAGAACATCGCGCGCGGGATGACTCCCGAGGCGGCGCGGGCCGAGGCGCTGATCCGCTTCGGAGAGGTCGAGCGTTATCGCCGTGAGACGGCGGCGCTCGATCGATCGGATGCCAGGACCGCATCACGCCGTGAGCGGTGGCGCGACCTCTCCAGCGAGGCGCGCCGGTCGATTCGCGGGTTAGTCCGCGCCCCGGCGTTTTCCCTGACCGCACTGGTCACGCTTGCGCTCGGCATCGGGACAACCACCGCGATCTTCACGTTGCTGGACCGCATCGTGCTCAGGCCGCTGCCGTATCCGGCGGCCGGCCGGCTCGTCGCCGTCGACCATCCAGTCCCGGGCCTGGAGGCGGGTGCGCGGTGGAAGCTGTCGGTAGCCGGCTATTTCTACTTCAAGTCCCATAGCACCACCCTCGAGGAGCTGGGCACGTTCCAGCTCGACGGCGCCACGCTGAGCGGATCCGGACCGGCCGAGCTGATTTCCATCTGCAGCGCGACCGCGAGCTTCCTCACCATCGTCGGCGCTCGAACGATCCGGGGCCGGCTCTTCTCCGAGGCGGACGACCGGCCCGGCGCGCCGCCCGTCGTTATGCTGAGTCACGCCTTCTGGCTCCGGCGCTTCGGTGGCGACGCGTCGGTCCTGGGCCGCACGCTCCGGCTCGACGGCGCACCCGTCACCGTGATCGGGGTCATGGCCGCAGGGATCGAACCGCCGCGGTTCGCGCTGGACGTGTGGATCCCGATTCGGCTCGACCCGACGGCTCGAGCCGAGAACCATCACCAGTACACCGGCCTTGGCCGTCTCAAGCCTGGCGTCACGCCCAGGCAGGCGACCGCCGAGCTCGCCGGCCTAACCGCTCGCTTCACCGATCTCTTTCCGACTGCATACTCGGCCCGGTTCATGGAGCGGTATGGTTTCACGGAGGCGGTGACGCCGCTCCGCGATTCGCTCGTATCGGAGGTGGCGGGCGTGCTCTGGATCCTGTTCGGCTCGGTCGCAGTGGTCCTCCTGATTGCCGGCGCCAACGTGGGCAATCTCTTCCTGATCCGGGCCGAAACCCGCCGCCGCGACGTCTCCATCCGCTCCGCGTTAGGTGCGGGCCGGCGGGAGCTGGTCGCGGTGTTTCTCACCGAGTCGATGGCGCTGTGCGGCGCCGCGGCAGTCGCCGGCGTCGGACTCGGCTGGGCGGCGACTCGGGCGCTCGCGGCTCGGGTGCCGCAGGGATTTCCCCGCGGCTCGGAGATCGCCGCCGATGGGCGAACCACGGCCTTCGGCGTCGGGCTCGGTCTCATCGCCGGCTTGGTGTTCGGGCTCCTTCCGGTCCTCCGGAAGGCGGGCGGCTCCAGCCTCCTCGGCGATGGCGGCCACCGTCTGACGGTGTCTCGGCGAGGCCACCTGATCCGGCGGGCGCTGGTCGCGGGCCAGGTGGCGCTGTCGGTCGTGCTGCTCGCCTCGGCGGGGCTCATGCTGCAGAGCTACTGGCGGCTCCGCCACGTGAGCGCGGGGTTCGACCCGTCCAGCACCTTGTCGTTCACGGTGGTGCTGCCATCGGGACGATACGACACCCAGCTCTCGGTCAACCGGTTCCACACCGAGCTGGCCCGGCGGCTCGGCGCGCTGCCCGGCGTGGTCTCGTCGGCGGCCGGCTCCGCGCTGCCGCTCGAAGGGATGGCGCCGGGGGCCTGTGGCGGCGTGGCGATCGAAGGACGCGCGCGCGAGCCGGGCGAGCGGGCGCCCTGTGTGCCGGTGGTCCAGGTCACCGCGGGCTTCTTCCGCACGTTAGGCATCCCCGTCGAAGGACGGGCGTTCACCGACCAGGAGAACGACGCGGGCGCGAAGGTGGCCGTTGTGAGCCGGGCGTTCGCGCGGCGCTTCTGGGGCACCGCGTCGCCGATCGGCCGGCGGGTGACCGCGGGAAACGAGAAGGGGTATTCGACGGTGGTCGGCGTCGCCGGCGACGTGCGCGGATACGGGCTCGACCAGCCGCCGGTCGACGCGGTGTACTTCCCCCTGGTGGAGAACCAGGGCATGGGCATAGCGCGCGGGCCTAAGGTCGTCGTCCGAACCGGCACCGTCCCGCCGAGCCCGCTGGTGCGGGCGATTCGCGGCGTACTCAGCGAAGTCGATCCGGATGTGCCGCTCGCCGACGTGCGGACCATGGATGAGATCGTCGACCAATCGTTGATCCGCACTTCCATCACCATGTTCCTGCTCGTCGCCTCGGCCCTCATGGCGCTCGGACTCAGCGCGCTCAGCGTCTACGGCGCGTTCGCCTATCTCGTCGCCGAACGGCGCCACGAGATCGCGGTGCGAATGGCGCTCGGCGCTGAGACCCGGCGGGTCACGCGCGAGATCGTCACCCAGTCGCTGCAGATCGCGGGCATCGGCGTTGCGGTGGGACTGGTTGCCGCCGTCGGCGCCACCCGGGTGCTCCAATCGCTGCTGTTCGAGGTGCAGGCCACCGACCCGGCCGCGCTCGGTGCAGCCGTCGCCACGCTCCTGGCGGTGAGCCTGATGGCAAGCTACGGTCCGGCCCGCCGAGCGGCGCGGGTGGATCCGATGGCGGCATTGCGGGAGTGATTTGGGAGTCGGGAGTAGCGAATAGGGGATAGGGAATGGGAGTGAGCGCGTACAGGGCGCAGGGCGAGCGTGCGGCCGATCCCACTTCCCCCATTCCCTCTTCCCTAGCCCCTAGCCAGCACCACCTCATAGTGCGCCGACCGGGCATCGAATCGTTCGAGCAGCCGCCGAGCGACTTCGGGCACGACTGCGATCTCGTAGTCCGCGCCGGCGAACCCGATGACCGCTTCGATCGAGTCGAACATCATCGTCGTCATGAATTCGACGGACGCTCCATCCGCGCGGCGATAGAGGTATGCCCCGCGGTAACCCGCAATCCCCCGGCTCGCGATCCCCGGCAGAATCGTCGAGACCAGCAAACGCTCGTACTCATCCGCATGCGCCGGTGACGCCCAACCCCGCCAGACTCGGCTGATCATCCGTTCCTCCCTGCAATGAATCCGGTCAACCCTCACGACGTGCGCCGGAGAAAAACGCTGGCACCCATCCCGAATCAACAATCCCTGAGTTCTAAGCCCAATCCCTTGATCTGTCTCTTTTCGTATTGTCTCCGTTCCAATTGGCGTACGGAGCGGTCAGCCGAATCCGCTCATCCGCCTTACCGTCTCAACCACCTCGATACCAGCCAAGTTAGCCCCTATCCCCGCGGCCCGTCGTCGCGCCGTCCGGGCTCGGCGGCGCTAGCGAGCGGCGCTGCCCCGGCGAACTTGCTCCACCGGGTTGAGCGAGCCTCCGCCCCCGCCGATCGTCCCCGGCGTTAGGGCCGTTCGATTCTCCTCCTGTTGTCTTGTCCTCCGCAGTGCGGACAGTATCTTTCGGTAACCCCTTTCCGGAGTTCGCCCCGGATGGCGGATGGCTTCCGCAGCTCTGACGAGTTCGACGAGCACGCTCACCAGCTCTACAACCAAGGCCGCTACGACGAAGCCCTCGAGGTTTTGACCGAGGGGCTCTCGACCTATCCCCATGCGGTCGAGCTGCACGTCGGCATGGGCTACGCGGAGCTGGCGCGGGAGGAAGTCGCCTGGGCGCGCCGGAGCTTCACCCGAGCCCTCGTGCTCGAGCCCGACCACGAAGACGCCCTCTCCGGCTACGGCGAAACCCTCCTCCGTCTCGGCGACCGGAAGGGCGCCGTCGCCGCGTTCGACCGCATTCTTGCGCTCGGCTTCCAGGAAGACCACGACCTCATGATGCAGCTCGGCCGCGCGCTCTTTCGCGACGGCCTGCTCGCGCCGGCGTACCGATTCTTCGATCTCGCCGCCGCCGCCGAGCCCGAGTGCGAAGAGGCGGCTGCGTGCATGGGCTACGTCACCCATCGGCTCGGCCGCGAATCCGCCGCCATCTATTGGCTTAGGAGGGCGCTCGAGATCGATCCCGAGTTCGCCGAAGCGCGGATCTATCTCGCCAACTTGCTCTACGACCGGGGCGAGAGCTGCGCAGCGCTCCGCCATCTCGAGAAGACCGCCGCGGACGAGCACTACGACGAGATCGGCCTCTATCGGACGATCGAGCTCAAGAAGACGTTCTATCGTTTGGCCGAGGACGACCGGAGCCTGCGCTCATGGCAGGAGCGACTCGCCGAGCTGGCGCCGCTCCCGGATCCGACTGAAGACCTCCTGGCCGAGCTCGAGTCCACCCAGCCCGACGGCTCACTTCGCGATCCGCACCAGTTGGAGCTCTTCGGCACGCTGCTCGTGGAGCCCCACCAGATGTACCGCCGGCCGTCCCGGGTCGACCATCACGTCGTCGCAACCCTGAGCGGCCAAACCCTCCGCGGCACCTGGGACGAGATCCTCGAGCAGCTCAAAGCATCGGACCAGGAGCGGCTCGACCAGTCGATGTCCGAGTTCATGACCGAGCTCGCCCAGCGCGGCAAGCGAGAGACCGGCGTGACGATCCCGCTCACCAGCGCCGAGGCGTTCATTCGGGGAACAGCCGAAGCAGGGGAGTTGCGGATTATTCATTGAGAACCAAATAGGGATTGGGGAATCGGGAATAGAAGGGGCGCACTGGCGGACCCGCGCTCCACCGCTTAGTTCTAGCGTTGATACTCTATTCCTTATTCCCGATTCCCAGTCCGCCACATGCCATCCACCCTCTCCGGCCGCTGGACCAATGGCGTCGTCCGGAGCGTGCTCCCCAACTCCCTCACGGTCCTGGTCCAGCCGGACCATTCCGCGCCCGCCGTGTCGATCGTTACCCATGTGAAGGCAGGGTTCTTCGACGAGCCGGATCATTGGGCCGGGATCAGTCATGTGCTCGAGCACATGTTCTTCAAGGGGACGCCGAGACGCGGCGTGGGCGAGATCGCGCAGGCGACCAAGGGCCTGGGCGGGTACCTCAATGCGGGCACGAGCTACGACTACACCACGTACTACGTCGTGCTTCCCGCACGTGGCTTCGAGGACGCGCTCGAGATCCAGGCCGACGCGCTCCGCAACTCCCTGATCGACGCCGGCGAGCTCGGCCGCGAGCTCAAGGTCATCATCGAGGAAGCGAAGCGAAAGTTCGACACACCCTCCGCGGTCACCTACGAACGACTCAATGAGGTGATGTTCGACCGGCACCGGATCCGGCGGTGGCGAATCGGAACCGAGCAGGTGCTGGCCGGCTTCACGCGCGAGGACGTGAACGGCTACTACCGATCGCGCTATGTCCCGAGCCGGACGATCGTGTCGATCGTCGGCGCGGTGAGCGTTGAGACGGCGATGGCGGCGGTCGAGCGCCACTACGGCGACTGGTCTCCCGGGGACGGTGCCGTTGATCCGTCCCCCGCCGAGCCCGGGCACACCGACATCCGCACCCGAACCCTTCGGGGGGACGTGGTGCAGGCCGAGCTCTCGCTCGGTTGGCACGGTGTTCCGGCGCTCGATCCCGACAGCTCCGCGCTCGACCTCGGCGCGAGCGTGCTCGCCACCGGGCGGGGAAGCTGGCTCTATCGTGCGCTTCGCGATCCGGGCCTCGTCACCTCGATTGGCGCGTACCATTACTCCCCGACCGACCTCGGCATCTTCTCGATCGGAGCGGAGCTCGAGCCGCACCAGGTCCGCCCCGCCATCCGCGAGGTGGGCGCCGCGCTGCGTCGCTTGAGAAGCGATGGGCCGACCGATGTGGACCTGCGACGCGCGCGCGCGCTGATCCAGGCGAGGTGGGCTCGCCGGCTCGAGTCGACCGACGGCCGCGCTTCCGCATTTGCGGCGGCGCAAGCGCTCAGGGGCGTCGAATGGCTCGATCAGGAGTATGCGAGAATCGAGGCGGTCACACCCGCCGACATTCAGCAGGCAGCCGCCCGATACCTCACCCCCGAGGCCGCGAGCGCGGTGGTCTATCTCTCGGAGCGAGCGGGGGTCCCGCTCGAGGCCGGCGAGCTGGCCGAGGCGCTCGCGGCGGAATCGCGTCCCGCTCAGCCGGTCAGCGCTCCGACTCCGATCGAGCCGTTTCCGCCGCCGCTCGCGGTGGGCGGTACGACGCGGGCGGGCACGCTCCATGTCCCGCTGTTCACCGCCGACCTTCTCGTCCGCCGGAAGCCCGGCGTGCCGCTGGTCACCCTCGGCGTCTACCGCCGGCGAACTTCCTTCGACCCGCCTAACGAAGCCGGCGTGGGAGCGCTGATGGTCCGCTCGGCGGTCCGGGGCGCGGCCGGGCTCGATGCTGCGGGCCTCGCGCTCGCGTTTGAAGGGCTCGGCGGGTCGCTCGGTACCAGCATCGCCGGCGACTGGTATGGCTTCTCGGCCAGCGTGCTGACCGAGCATCTCGGCGAGGCGGCCCGGCTCCTCCGCTCGGTGATGCTCGAGCCGACGCTCGCCGACGACGAGGTGATCCGGGAGCGAGCCACGCTCGCCGAGGACGCCCGCGGGCTCGCCGACGACATGTTCCGCTTTCCGGTCCAGCTCGCCTTCGGAGAAGCCTTCGGCGACGCCGGATACGGGCTCCCGATCACCGGCCTGCCGGAGACCGTCCCGCGCCTAACGCCCACCCTGACCCGCGCCTGGCACAAGACCCAGGCCGAACGGGGCCGGCTCACGGTGCTCGCGGTCGGCGACATCGATCCGGAGCGGGCCGCCGAGATCCTGGCCGGGCTCTACTCGACTCCCGCCGGTCACGACATCTCCCAATTGACCCGGCCGCCGCTCGAATGGCACCGGGGTGGCGTGCGGGCCCTGGACCGGGCGAAGAACCAGACCGCGTTCGCGATGGTGTTTCCTGGACCGGCCCGCCGCGACCCGGACCGCTACGCCGCCGACGTGTGGGCCGCGATCGCGAGCGGGCTCGGCGGCCGGCTCTTTGCGGCCCTCCGCGATCGCCGGTCGCTCGCGTACACCGTGATGGCGTCGAGCTGGCAGCGACAGGCCGCGGGCGCGCTCGTCACCTACATCGCCACCTCACCGGAGCGCGAAGAGGAAGCTCGGAGCGCGATGCTCGAGGAGCTCGCAAAGTTTCGGGCGGAGCCGGCGTCGGAGGAAGAGCTGAGGCGGGCGGTGACTTACCTGGCGGGTCAAGCGGAGGTCCAGCGGCAGACCAGCGGCGGGGTCGCGAGCGAGCTGCTCGACGCGTGGCTCCTCGGCTCCGGCTTGGACGAAATGGAAGACCCGGGATCGAGGTATCGCGCGGTGAGCGCGGAAGCGGTCCTCGAGGTGGCCCGCCGGTGTCTCGACGAGGCGGCCCGCTCCGAGGGAGTGATCCGGGGACACGCCTAACGTGTCCCCGCCGCCTCAGTGGAGGCCCGGCGATCCCGGTGACCGGCGCGATCCCTTGAAAATCTCCACCCGGAGCTCGGTCCACCCATCCACCTGGTAGTACTCGACCCGGAGATCGTGCTTTCCGCTCGCGAGCGGCGCCGAATCGACCGCCGATTCGTGCGCGTCCCAATGGTCGATGGTGAGGACGCCGTCGACCCACACTCGGACGCCGTCGTCGCTGATCGTCTGGAGCGTGTAGCCGCCCGGGCCTAACGTCACGGCGGCTCGCGCCTCGAGCGCCCACCGCTCGCCCGGCAGCCCGGCGATCGGGGGTGTGGACCACTGGTAGTCGAGGCGCGAGGCGGATCGAGTCAGGACCGCCTTCGCCCCGGCCGGAATTCCGTCGGCCGGCGGCTCGGCGCCCGACCAGGTGAAGAACCGCACCGCCCAATCCGTGGCCGGCTCGAAGCGGCCGTAGGCAAACTCATACGGCCAGCCGGCTGCCGATCGCTCGCCCCGAGCCGACACCACCGCGCCGCCCCGGTATTCCAGCGTCACTTCCCAATTCGCGGCCGAGTCTCTCTCCGGCGTGACCGAGATCGTATCGCCGACCTGGCCCGTCTCTTTGGACACGGCCGCAACCCCGCTCCGCCGAAGCACCCGCCACCGGCCCGGGGGCCCGAGCACTCTCAGGCGGGCCGGAACCGCGCGCGTGCTGTCGAGCGGCCAGAGCTTGGGCGAGCGCCAGTCGTAAGGCCCCCACTCGTCGACGACGATGGCCGAGCGGTCGAGCCGCGCGAGCGGCGAGCCCGGGATCTCGCCCGTTAGGCGGGCGTCGTCCGGCACGAGCGAGCGGTACTTCGCCGTCATCGGAACGCAGTCCTCGCGATCTCGACCCGCGCCCGTCGAATTGTCTGCTACGGTGGCGAGGGCCGTGTCCGAGAGCACCGCGAACGAATCGACCGCCGCGGGGCGATTGTTCACCACCGTAAGATCAGTCGTGCGTTTGATCCGGAGCCCCGTTCGGTTGCCGTTCATCCGGTTGCCGTCGATCCGATACTCCCCGCTCCTCGTGTCGCGATGCTTGGGATAGCCCCAGTCGGACGGCTCGATCGGATCGGCCCAGAGACTGATGGCGGTCGAGTCGCCGTCGAACCGGTTCGACGCGATGACGTTGTTCTGGCCGTGCTCGATTGCGATGCCGATCCGGTTCCGGATGAAGCAGTTGCCCGCGACCGTCGAGCCATAGCTGTACCCGCCCCAAAGACCGTGGTCGCTTCCCTCGATCCGGTTCGCGATGAACCGGTTCCGGCTGAACGTGGCCTCCATCCCGTTGGTCGGCGCGAAGCTGAAGTCGTTGCCGAAGATCAGATTGTCGTTGGCGCCGCCCTCGCCTGTGTCCATCGTGTGCTGTCCCGCCCAGAGAAACAATCCGTCGCCGCCGTGGGTCACCGAGTTGAGCGCGACCACGTTCCGGCTGCTCTCGTCGAAGATCAATAACCCGGCGGAGTCCTGGCCCCGCCGGTAGAAGCGATGGCTGTAGCCGCGGACGTTATAGTCGAGCCGGTTGCCGACGATCTGGTTGTCGCTGGAACGATAGAGGCCGATCCCGAGCCCGGAATTGAACGAGAACGAGTTGCCTTCGATCCGGAGGTGTTTGGTCGCGGTGAGGAGCAGGCCGTTCATCCCCCCCTCGCCCCGGTTGCCCCGAACGACGCCGCCCTCGACGCCCGCGAGGTAGATCCCGGCGCCGAAGCGGAGCCATTCGTCCTTCTCGTTGTGATGGAAGGAGAGCCAGTCCACCAGACTCTCGTGCTCCACCAGGCTGAACAGCCGGGGCTTCCAGGTGTCGTTCACCTGGTTGTCTTCCAGCGTTAGGCGCTCCGTCCCCCGGGCGAGAATCCCGACCCGGTAGCCCCGGATCCGGGCTCGGACGAGCCGAATGTTCCGGCCGCCGTCGATCAGGATCGCGACGCCCCCCGCCTGATCGGGCTCGTCGCTCGCGCCGGTGCCGTCGAGGCGGGCGCCGTCGAAGTCGACCGTGATGTCGTGGCCCCGAATCGTGATGACGGCCGAGTCCAAGGAGGCGGGAGCGGGGAAGCGATACGTGCCGCCGCGGATGCGGACCGACTTGGTGATGACGAGCCCGGCTCGGAGGGCAATGGTCTCGAGTCGTGCGTCGGATGGCGGCGCCTGCGCCGCGCGGGCCTCGACCGGAGCTGCGGCGACCGAGATCGCGACCAAGTACGACCGGACGCGCACGCTAAGGTACCGGCTCGATCCGGATCCGCGCGGGTTCGCTGCCGCCGCCTTCTTTGAGGATGGAGGTCGCGCGCGAGTATGTTTGGGCCGAATCGATCAGCTCGACAGCCTCGAGTCGCTGGTCGAAAAACGGGCTTGGGCGCCCTAAGGCAGCGATCACGAATCGTCTCGCGGAAGACGTGGGGTTGGATGGCCGAAGCTACCGGGCGGGTAGAGGACCGGCAAGAGACTCGCTGGTGGACCGTGGCGGACGTGTTCACGTTCTCGCGCATTCCACTGGCCGTCGCGTTCGTGCTGGTCGGGGCGACCCCGGCCCGCCTCGTCATCCTGGTCGTGGCCGCCCTGACCGACTTCGTCGACGGCTACGTCGCTCGCCGCTGGGGAAGCTCTCGGCTCGGCTCGTTCCTCGATCCCGTGGCCGACAAGCTGTTCATGGCGGGAGCGTTCGGGGTAGTGCTCGCATCGGGCGCTTTGAACCCGCTCGAGATCGTGGCCCTGCTCGCGCGCGACATCGCGGCGACGATCGCCTTCGTCGTCACCGCCGTCTTCAAGCGCCCCTCCGCCATCCCCGCTCGGCTCGGCGGGAAAGTCGTCACCATCGGCCAGCTTTTGACGATGCTGGCGTTCGTGCTGGGCTCGTCGTACCTGCGCCCCCTCGCATGGGCCACGGCCGCCGTCGCGCTGTATGCCATCTGGGACTACACCCGAGTAGCCCGCTCGCACCACCAAGCCTTGTAGTGCCCCCTATTCCGTAATCCCTATTCCCTATTCCCTACTCATGCCCGACATCCGCACCGTAAACCTCACCTGGCAAGGCGGCCAGCGCTTCACCGGCGGCGCGCCCGGCGGCCCCACGCTCACGATCGACGCCGACAACAAAGAGGCGCCCGGGCCGATGCTCACGCTGATGCTCGCGGCCGCGGCGTGCAGCGGCGCCGATATCGTCAACATGCTGCCCAAGATGCAGGTTGAGCTCAACCACTTCGACGTGACGGTGAGCGGCGAGCGGCGTGAGGAGACGCCCAAGCGGTTCCTCAACCTGCATTTCGAGTTCGATCTCGCGGGTCATGGTCTGGACGAGGTCAAAGCCCGTCGAGCCATCAGCTTGGCGATCGAGAAGTACTGCTCGGTGATCGAGTCGCTCAATCCGGACATACCGGTTACGTACGGTTTGACGATTAGCGAGGCGTGAGGGGTTTGAAGGACTTAGGAGTATAGAGCTTAGGGAATGGTGAAGATCATCGTGCAAGTTGGGTGCGTCTTGGCAATTATCTAGGCCGGGGGTGTGCGGATCAATCGGATGCGGCGGATACATCTGATCGGTTCGGAGTGCTGATGGGATCCGG
>JBDTOH010000053.1:0-17470 GCA_039933355.1 Gemmatimonadota bacterium
CACCCACGAGCGCTTAGGTAGTTTGGCTGCGGTCAACTCCAGCGTCAGGGGAAACCCGGCCCGCTGTGGTTGGCTCGTCAACGCGACCGCGATGACCGTTCCCGAGCGCTCGTTGAAGACGTCGTGGCTGAGGACCAACACCGGCCGCTGACCCGTCTGCTCGTTCCCTCGCGTGGGGTTGAGATCCGCCCAGCGGATCTCACCTCTCAATATTCCGGCCATCCCGCGGCATCCTCTCCGAGACCCTCCTCCGCCATCGCGCGCTCGGCCACCGGATCCAGCTTCGCGCACTCGTCGGCGAGCCGCCGCCGCTCGAGCCGCTCGAGCTGCGCCGCGACGGCGGCTTCAATCGCCTGGCTGCGGTTGGGATAGCGGGCATCGCGCACGAGCCGATCCACTCGTCGAAGCGTCTGGCTCTCGAGTGTGACGGCGACTTTCGTTTTGGCCATTAGGGTCTCCTAGTATGAGGATACATCATACCCGCAACACTGGCAAGGTTCGCGGGGCTCGCCCGCCGATCACGCCAGTACCAAGCTGTACCTCGAGCTCCGACGGCTGAAGTACGCGTGAACAAACTCATGCTGCTCAACCATGCTGGGTTGTGTCCCGCGTGGCGGTGCAAGTCCCCACGATCCCTAGTGTCATCGCTCGGGATCACAGATCGAGGACCCATCCTACCGGCTTGACGCCCTGCCGCCGTGCCTGCCGTCACCACGCCGCTACGCTTACATTTCCCCTGCGAGCTCCTCCCTCCCAAGGGCCGGAACGCCGCTTCCCCCACTGCCCGCTCAACCCGGATACCCATGCTCCCGCTGCGACGCACCCTGCTGACGGCCACTCTCCTCGCCGCCTCGGCCGCCGGCCTCTACGCCCAGTCCGCCCCCGATACCACCTGGGATGTCACCAAGCCCCGCGGCAAGACGCGCGACATCGACTTCACTACCACGGAGGGCACCTGGACCCAGGTGGACATTTCGTCCGACGGAAAGTGGATCGGGTTCGACTTGCTGGGGCATATATATAGGATGTCCTCCGCCGGCGGCCCGACCGAGTGCCTGACGCAGGAGAGCGGCATCGCCACCAACTTTCAGCCGCGGATTTCGCCCGACGGGAAATCCATCGCGTTCATCTCCGATCGGAAGGGTCAGACCAACCTCTGGGTGATGGACAGCGACGGGAAGAATCCCAAGCCGGTCTCCCTGGAGCCCACCGCGCTGATGCGGTATCCGACCTGGACCGCCGACGGTCAGTACATCATCGTGTCCAAGACGATCGGTTTCGGCGGACGCACGCTGCACATGTACCACCGCAACGGTGGCACCGGCGTCGAGCTCGTGAAGGGCGAGGTCGGCAAGATGCCGGCCCGCCCGACCACCTCCGCCGACGGCAAGTATCTCTACTACGATCTCTACACCGCCAAGCCCACCGGCTTCTGGGGTCAGGAGGACGTGCTCAAGGGAACGGTCCAGCTCCGCCGTTATGATCTCAAAACCGGCGATGTCACTGCCATTACCGCCGGCGAAGCGCAGCAGCAGGATCGCGCCACCAGCGGCGGCGCCTATGCCGCCGAGCCGAGCCCCGATGGCAAGCTCCTCTCGTTCATTCGCCGGATCCCCGGTGGCACCGCGAGCTACAAGGGCATGAAATTCGGGCCCCGCTCCTCGCTCTGGATCCGCGACCTTCGGAGCGGCTCGGAGCGGTTGCTCATGGATCCGGTCGAGCAGGACCTGGCCGAGGAGAGCCTTCCGATCAACGGGAGCTATCCCGGCTATCGCTGGGCGCCGGACGGCAAGACCATCGTGCTCCACCAGGGCGGCAAGATCCGCCGAGTCGATGTCGCCTCCGGCCAGGTGGCCACTATTCCGTTCTCGGCGCGGGTCCATCGCAGGATGTCGGAGCAGGCGTGGGTCAAGACCAAGCTCTCCGACGGCCCCGTGGACGTCCGGTTCATTCGATGGTTCACCGCCTCCCCTAACGGAAAGTCGATCGCGTTCCAGGCGTTAGGGCGGATCTGGCTCATGGACCTCCCGAACGGCGCGCCCCGGCGGCTCACCGGGAACGGGTTCGGTCCGTTCGAGTTCCAGCCGGCGTGGTCGCCGGACGGGCAGTCGATCGCGTTCACCACGTGGGACGATGCGCAGCGCGGCGGTCTCTGGCGGATCCCTTTGACCGGTGGTCAACCCCGCCGCCTCACGCCCGAGCCGGGTGAGTACGCTAATCCCACTTGGACACCGGACGGACGCACCATTGTCGTAGCCCGCGGGGCAGGGGTGACGGCGCGCGGCATGACGTTGTCGCGTGATCCCTTTTGGGACTTGATCAGTCTCCCCGCCGACGGCGGCGAAGAGACCCAGCTCGTCCAGGTCAGCACCGACGGCTCGAATCAGATCGTGCGGCCCACGGTCGGGCAGAACAACCGGGTCTACTTCGCCGAGGGCAAGATCTTCGGCCCGGGGAACGGGCTCAGGCCGGACGCGGGGATCGAGGTCTCCTCGATTCGCATGGACGGCTCCGACCGGAAGGCCCACGTCAGGATCAACAATTCCGATGACGCGATGGTCTCGCCGGACGGCAAATCGGTCGCGTTCGCGCAGGGAATGGATGTGTTCGTGGCCCCGCTCCCGGTTGGCGGCTCCGGTGGCACCGCGCCCCAGATCAATAAGAACGGCGGCGCTCTCCCCGTCACTCGACTCTCGAGCGAGGGCGGCATCTATCCGCGCTGGCGCACCGCCGAAGTCATCGACTTCGGGAGCGGCAACCGCTTCTTCACCCACAATCTCACGACAGGGCGAACCGACAGCGTAACCGTCAAGCTGTCGGCCCCGCGTGACGTCGCGTCCGGATCGGTCGCGCTCACCGGCGCCCGCATCATAACGCTCGACAACAAGCGCATCATCAACAGCGGAACGGTAGTCATCAAGGGAGGCCGGATCACCTGCGTCGGCCCCTGCAGCACGACCGGCGTGGACCGCATCATCAACGCGTCGGGGAAGACGATCATCCCCGGCTGGATCGACATGCACGCGCACCATCACCGCGAGCACGCGGGCATGATGCCGGCGCACAACTTCGAGACCGCGATCTACCTCGCGTACGGCGTCACCACGACGCTCGATCCGTCCACCTCGTCGGTCGAGGCGTTCCCGAGCGCGGAGCTGATCGAGACCGGCCAGATGGTCGGCCCGCGCGTGTTGAGCGTCGCGGAAGCCGTCACCGACGGCGACAACGCGGGGACGAACGACGTCACCAGCCTCGATCAGGCGCTCAAGGAAGTGGCGCGCCGGAAGTCGTGGGGCGCGGTGTCGCTCAAGCAATACCTGCAGCCCACCCGCCAGCAGCGCCAGTGGGTCGTCGAGGCGGGACGCCAGCTCGGCATCCGGGTTACGGCCGAGGGCAGCATGGACATGAACCACAAGCTCGGCATGGTGATGGACGGTCACACGGGCGGCGAGCATTCGACGGTCCAGGCGCCGCTCTACAGCGACTTCATCACGTTCCTGGCGAAGTCGCGTTATGTCTACTCGCACACGCCGCTCGTGAGCGGGTTCGGGGGATGGAACGAGGAGTACTTCTGGCAGGAGAGCCCGATCTGGAAGGATCCCAAGCAGGAGCGGTGGATCCCGTGGCGCCAGCTGATCCCGCATACCCGCCGCTTCATCATGCGGCCGGAGACGGACTACTCGAAGGACATCATGGCCCAGTCGATCGCGGACCTGATCGCGGCCGGCGGCTACAGCGCGGTCGGCTCGCACGGGCAGCAGCCGGGCCTGGGCTCACACTGGGATGTCTGGATGGCAGCGAAGGCAACCGGCAACATGGCTGCGCTCGAGCTTGCCAGCATGCACGGCGCCATCTTCCTCGGCATGGAGGACGACCTGGGCTCGATCACGGTCGGCAAGCTCGGCGACCTGATGGTGCTCAACGCGAATCCGCTCGACAACATCAGGAACACGGCGGACATCAAGTACGTGGTGAAGGCCGGGACCGTGTACGACGCGATGTCGATGGACGAGGTCTGGCCGCAGGTCCGCAAATACGGCGACTACTACTGGTACGTGCCGGAGATGTACAAAACGGACGATAAGCCGGTGGATGTTTGGGATCACTAGGGCTCTAGGAGTTATCGTCGTCGGGATGGCATCTCGGTATCCACACGGTGTCATCCCGAGCGGAGCGAGGGATCGAGCCCGCGATGTCGGGAACCTGCAGAGCAGAATCGCCTCCGCCACGTCCAAGGCTGCGTCCCGATGACGAAGACACGAGCTCACGTCGCGGCGCTGCTGCTCACCGTCGGCTGCACGACCGGCCGACCGGTCGCCGCCGATCTCGTGATCGAGAACGTCACGCTGATCGACGGAACCGACCACGCGCCTCGGCCCGGCATGAGCGTGGCCGTGAAAGACGGAAAAGTCGTCGCCGTGGAAGAGGCCGGGCCGCTCCGGGTTAGCTCTGGGGCGACGATGGTTGACGGCCGCGGGAAGTATCTCATCCCCGGCCTCGCGGACATGCACGTTCACCTGTCCAAGGCCCCAGAGAACGACTTCGCGCTGTTCCTTGCTAATGGTGTGACGACCATTCGGGACATGGGCGGCGGGCTGGCGACGTCGCTCCGGCTCCGGGACGCGATGAGGTCAGGTCGGATTCTCGGACCCGAGGTGCTGATCGCAGGCCCCACGCTCGACGCCGAGTATGTCGTGCGAGTGGTCCGTAACCCGTCAAAGGAGCCGACCCGGGAGTCGGTTCCCGACTCGGCAACGGCCGTGATGATCGTGGACAGCCTCGCGCGGATGGGCGTGGACCACATCAAGGTTCACAGCATGATGCCGCGAGCCGCCTATTTCGCGGTGCTCGCCGAGGCAAAGAAGCGCGGCGTGTTCGTGGTCGGGCACATTCCGGACAGCGTCACTGCGACCGAGGCGATCGAAGCCGGCCAGCGCACCCTCGAGCATAACGTCGAGGTCGCGGAGGCCGAGTCGGGACGCGGTGCCGAGATCACGAGGTGGATGCTCGCGGCGATGCAGCGGGTGATGGACTCGAGCACGGAGTCGGAGGTCGTCGCGGTTTACGAGGTCCGGACCGCCGCCGCCGACTCGGCCCTGCGGTCCTACGACCCGGCCGTCGCCTCCGCGTTCGCCGAGCTGGCCGCCAAGCGCGACGTCTGGTTCGACCCGACCCTGGTCGTTAGGGAGGCGCGGATCAGGATCAACGACCCGGAGTATCTCAACCGACCGGAGCTCATCTTCCTCCCGCGCGCAGTCAAGATGGACAACACGTCGCCGAATCCGCCCGCATCGATCGCGGAAGCGGACCGCCAGTGGCAGAACGTGCTGCTGACGATGCGGCCGCTGGTCCAGGCCGGAGCGAAGTTTCTGGCCGGCACGGACGTTCCGGTGGTGCCGTTGGTGCCGGGCTTTTCGCTGCAACGCGAGCTCGGGCTGCTGGTCGAAGGGGGACTTTCTCCGCTCCAAGCCCTTCAAGCCGCCACGCGCAACGCGGCCGCGGCGGCGGGCAAGCTGGCCGAGGCGGGGACGATCGAGCCGGGCAAACGGGCCGACCTGGTACTGCTCGACGCCGATCCGCTCGCCGACATCGGTAACACGCGCCGGATTCGCGCGGTGGTCACCCGCGGCCGGCTGCTGGACCGGGATCGGCTGGATGGGTTGCTTCGCGCGGCCGAGGTGTTTGCTGCGGAGGCGCGGAAGCAGGCGCATTGAGCTGGGCGGTGTCCGGGCCACCGCGGTATTCGGGCCCGGCCAAGTAGATTACTGGTCGCCGTCCCTCGCCTGAGACGTAGAGAAGCCATGTCCCGAACCCAGCTCGCCCTCGTCCTCCTCATCGCCGCCGGTTGCAATCGGGGTAAACCGGTCGCCGCCGACCTCGTGATCGAAAACGTCACGCTGATCGACGGCACCGACCGCCCGGCTCGGCCCGGCATGAGCGTGGCCGTGGCCGCGGGGGAAATCGTTGCGGTCGAGGAGGCTGGGAAGCTCACCGTCGTCCCAACTGCCGCCCGAGTGGACGGGCAAGGGAAGTTCCTGATCCCCGGCCTCTGGGACATGCACGTTCACCTATTCGGCTATAGGGAGCATAGCTTCCCGCTGTTCCTCGCCAACGGCGTGACCACGATCCGCGACGTCGGCGGCGAGCTGGCCAGCTCGCTCTGGCTCCGGCAGGAAACCACGTTCGGCCGGATCTTGGGGCCCGAGATGCTCATCGCCGGTCCAACGCTCGACGCCGACTACGTCATGCGGGCGGTGAAGGGAACCGTGTACGAGCCGGCCCGGGCGGCGATTCCCGATTCCGCGGCCGCCGTTAGGATGGTGGACAGCTTGGGCCGGGTCGGCGTGGACCAGATCAAGGTGCACGGCATGACCCCGCGCGCGGCGTATTTCGCGGTGCTCCGGGAGGCGAAGAAGCGCGGGATCCTCGTCGTCGGTCACATCCCCGACAGCGTCACGGCGACCGAGGCGATCGAAGCCGGCCAGCGGACCATCGAGCATAACAGCCGCGTTCCGGAAGCCGAATCGGGGCGGGAAGCCGAGATCACGCGCGTGACGCTCGCGGCAATGCAACGCGCGATCAACGCCGCCGGATCGCACCCGCGCATCGGCCCGATCTTTCAGCTTCGGATGGCGGCCTTCGATTCGGCGATCCAGTCCTTTGATCCGGTCACCGCCTCCGCCTTCGCCGACCTCGCCGCCAAGCGCGACGTCTGGTTCGACCCGACGCTGGTCGTGATGGAGGCGCTGTTCCGGATCAATGAGCCCGAGGTTCACACCCGGCCGGAGACGGTCTACGTTCCCCGCGCGGGCAAAGACTTCGATGAAGGCTTCTCGCCGAAGCCAAACCCGACCGCCGCCGACATCGCCGAGGGGCGCCGGGAGTGGAAGAACATGCTGGTGACGTTCAAGCCGCTCATCAAGGCCGGCGTCAAGTTCGTGGCGGGGACCGATGTGCCCGTGCTGCCCTTGGTCCCTGGATTTGCGCTGCAGCGTGAGCTCGGGCTCCTGGTGGAAGCGGGCCTGTCGCCGCTCCAGGCGATTCAAGCGGCCACCAGGAACGCCGCCGACGCGTCGGGCAAGCTCCACACCGTGGGCACGGTCGAGAAAGGCAAACGGGCCGACCTCGTTCTGCTCGACGCCGACCCGCTCGCCGACATCCATAACACGGGCCGGATCCGCGCGGTGATCTCCCGCGGCCGCCTGCTGGACCGCGCCACGCTCGACCGAATGCTCCGCGACGCCGAGGCCTTTGCGCGGCAGCCGTAGACGAATCAGTGCTGTAAGGCGTCCTCTCGATGACATCGCTCGACATCTCGAACAACAGGAGCACCGATCGTGATTGGCCGTCCACTGTTGCTGGCACTCCTCATATCGGCGCGCCTCGGCGCCCAAGGCTCGCCCTATCCGGAGCCCAAGTACAAAGTTCGCGTCGAGCCGAGCTACTTCGCCGCCATGCGCGACGGAGTCAAGCTCTCGGCCGATTTTTATTTTCCCGAAGGCGTGACCGGCAAGCTCCCCACGGTGCTGATCCGCACGCCGTACAACAAGAAGAATTACCGGAACGAGAAGTCGGTCGCGCGGTGGTGGGCGAGTCAGGGGTATGCGGTCGTCGTGCAGGACGTCCGCGGCAAGTACGAATCGGACGGCGTCTTCACCACGTCCGCGAACGACCGGAACGACGGCTACGACACGATGACGTGGGTCGCGGGGCAGCCGTGGACCACCGGTAAGGTCGGAACCTACGGCTGCTCCTACCTCGGCGAAGATCAGATCCAGCTCGCGTCGATGCGCCACCCCAATCACACCGCCGCCATCCCTCAGGCGGCGGGCGGCATCATGACCTACTTCGGCGCCTGGAACGGCGGGGCGAACGAGCTCGTCTCGCTGGTGGGATGGTTTCGGACGGCGGGGGTCAAGCGGCATCCCAAGCTCTCGCCCGACCTGCCGCGCGACGAGTATCTCGCCTTTGCGCCGGTGTTCAGCTTCGGGCTCACGGTGCCGGACATCCCGGTTCGGATCCTGTCCGCGATGCTGCCGATCGCCGACATCCTCGACAAGGCCGGCTCGGCGCCTAACGACTGGAAGGATTTCGTCAGCCATCCGCCCGAGAACCCGTTCTGGAAGAAGTTCGGTTACGTCGAGCCCTCGGACAGCTTCGACGTCCCCGCGCTCCACGTGAACTCGTGGTACGACCCGGCGGTCGGCTATACCAGCGACCTCTTCAATCAGATGCAGCGGAACGCGAAGAGCGCGCCCGCCCGGGACAACCAGTTCCTGGTCATCTCGCCGACGCCGCACTGCGCGTCCGAGGCCCTCGCGGCCGAGCACAGCGTCATCGGCGAGCGAGACCTTGGCGACACCCGGTTCGACTGGTTCGGGCTCTACCTCAAGTGGTTCGACTACTGGCTCAAGGGTATCGACAATGGGGTCCTCGAGACCCCCAAGGTGCAGATGTACGTCATGGGCGGGAACCGGTGGCGCTCCGAGCGCGAGTTCCCCCTCGCCCGGACTGTCCTGACACCGTACTATTTCCATAGCGACGGACGCGCCAACAGCCGGTTCGGGTCCGGAACCGTGTCGGTGGCCAAGCCGTCGGCGGAGCCCCCCGACCGGTACGTGTACGACCCCGTCAACCCGGTGCCGAGCCGGGCGGGCCCGATTTGTTGCACCGGAGCATCCAACGAGCCGGCCGGGGCCGTAGACCAGCGGGACATCGAGGCTCGCCAGGACGTCCTGGTCTATACCTCGCCGCCCCTGGACCGCCCGCTCGAGGTGACCGGCCTGCTCAAGGCGGTGCTCTACGTCTCCTCGTCGGCGAAGGACACCGATTTCACGGTGAAACTGCTGGACGTATTGCCGGATGGCACGGCGTACAATCTCCAGGAAGGCATCAAGCGGGCCCGGTACCGCGACGGCTACAAGACTCCGGTATTGATGGAGCCGGACGGTGTCTACCGAGTCGAGGTGAATCTGCAGGCGACCAGCAATGTGTTTCTGGCCGGCCACCGCCTCCGGCTCGAAGTGTCGAGCAGCAACTATCCCCGGTTCGACCGCAACCTGAACGGCGGCGGGAAGAATTGGGAAGAGACGGTGCCGGTTACCGCCTCCAACGTGATCCACCATTCGGCGAAGTACCCGTCGCACATCGTGCTGCCGGTCGTACCGTAACCCGCCGACGCAAGCCACAAAGGAGTCCCCCCGTGCAAGGCCTCATGATGGACTGGCCGCTGACGCTCACCACCTTTCTGGAGCGGGCCCGTCGCTACCATGGACGGAAGGAGATCGTCAGCCGGACGGCGATGGGCATCCATCGCTACACCTATAAGGACTATGTCGCCCGGGTGGACCGGCTCGCCGGCGCGCTCAAGCGGCTCGGAGTCAAGCCGGGCGATCGGGTCGCCAGCTTGGCCTGGAACAGCTATCGCCACTTCGAGCTCTATTTCGCGGTGCCGTGCATGGGCGCCGTGATGCACACGCTGAACGCCCGCCTCTATCCCGATCAGCTCGCCTTCATCATCAATCACGCGGGTGACAAGGTCCTCTGCGTCGACGCGTCGCTCTTGCCGGTGCTCCAGAAGATTCGGAGCCAGCTCAAGGCCGTCGAGCATATCGTCGTCATGAACGACACCGGCGCGCCGATCGATCCGGCGGTCGGCCTCGATTACGAGGCGATCCTCGCCGATGCACCGGAGAGCTTCGACTATCCACTCATCGACGAGCGGTCCGCGTCCGGGATGTGCTACACGTCGGGCACAACGGGGAACCCGAAGGCGGTCGTCTACAGTCACCGCGCGATGGTGCTCCACACGCTGGCCCAGTGCGGCGCGGACCTCTTCGCCCTGAGCGAGCGTGACACGATCCTCTCGATCGTGCCGATGTTCCACGCCAACGCGTGGGGTCTGCCGTATGCCGCGCTGATGCTGGGGTCCAAGGTGGTCTGGCCCGGCCCGTTCCTCCAGCCCAAGGACGTGGCGGAGCTGATCCAGAACGAAAAGGTGACCTTCATCGGCGGGGTGCCCACGATCATCGGAGCGCTCTACCAGTTCCTCAAGCATGAGACGTATGACGTCTCGACCTTGCGGCAGATCATCGTCGGCGGCGCGGCTTGCCCGCCGAGCCTGATGCTCGGCTTCAAGAACGACTTCAACGTGTGGATTACTCACGCGTGGGGCATGACCGAGACGTCGCCGTTAGGGAGCGTCTGCAACGTCAAGAGCATCTACGACGGGCTCCCGATGGAGGAGCAGCTCAGGGTCCGGCTCAAGCAGGGCGTGCCGGTCCCCTTCGTCGAAGCCCGGATCGTGGACGAAGCCGGGAAGCCGCTTCCGTGGGACGGGGTCGCCTTCGGCGAGATTCAGGTTCGGGGCCCGTGGATCACGAGCGGCTATCACGACGATCCCCGTAACCCGGCCTGCTTCCAGGACGGCTGGTTCAAGACCGGCGACGTCGCGACGATCGACTCGGAGGGGTATCTCCAGCTGGTCGATCGCACCAAGGACGTGGTGAAGAGCGGCGGCGAGTGGATCTCGAGCGTCGATCTCGAGAATGCGATCATGTTGCACCCCGGGGTCGCCGAGGCGGCGGTGGTCGGCGTCGATCATCCGAAATGGCAGGAGCGGCCGCTCGCCTGCGTCGTGGTGAAGGCCGCCGGGTCGGTCTCCCGCGAGGAGGTCCTCGACTTCATCCGGCCCAAGTTCGCCACCTGGTGGATGCCTAACGACGTCGTGTTCATCGAGATGGTGCCCAAGACCAGCGTCGGGAAGTTCGACAAGAAGGTGTTGCGCGAGCAGTTCAAGAACCATCAATGGCCGGAGTGACTATGCGACGTCTGGTGTCCTCGCTGCTCGTGCTCGCCGCCTGTGCGAAAGGCGGCGCTCCCGCTCCCACCCAGACGGAAATCCTCTGGGATACCTGGGGCGTGCCCCACATCTTCGCCAAGGACGACCCGGGACTGTTCAAGGCCTTCGGCAGCGCACAGATGGCGAGTCACGGGAACCTCCTCCTCAAGCTCTACGGCGAGGCACGTGGGCGGGCGGCGGAATACTGGGGCGACCCGCACGTCAGCGACGACCGCTACGTCAGGACGATGGGCATCCCGGCCCGGGCCAAGGTGTGGTACGATGCGCAGACGCCCGAGTTCAAGGCCGATCTCGACGCGTTCGCCGCAGGGATCAACGAGTACGCGGCTGCGCATCCGACGGAAATCGCGGATAGCGTCAAGGTCGTGTTGCCGGTGTCTGCCGTGGATGTCATGGCCCACGCGAACCGGGTCGTCCACTTCGTGTTCGTGTGGGGCCAGGAGCGGGCGATCGCCGCGATCACCGGCCGGCGAGGCGGGAACGCTCGCGCTCAGCGCGGCTCCAATACGTGGGCGATCAGCTCGTCGCACTCGGCCAGCGGCCATCCGATGCTGCTCGCGAATCCGCACCTGGGCTGGAGCGACTTGTTCTTGTTCTACGAGGCCCAGTGGACCGCGCCCGGCGTGGACGCCTACGGGACCGCATTGATCGGGTTCCCCACGCCGGTCATCGCGTTCAACGACAGCCTTGGCTGGTCGCATACCGTGAACACGTACGACGGCGCCGACGTCTTCCGGTTGACCAAGGACGGCGACGGCTATCGGTTCGACGGCGCCAAGAAGGCGTTCGACACGAGGACCGAGATCATCAAAGTGAAGCTCGCGTCGGGCGGGATGCGCGAGGACACGCTCGTCGTGAGAAGCTCGGTGCACGGTCCCGTCATCGGGGACTCCGCGACCTCGGTGCTCGCGCTCAAGGTGGCGGGCCTGGACCGGCCCGGCATGCTCCAGGAATGGTGGGACATGACCCGCGCAAAGAACTTGGGCGAGTTCCAGTCGGCGCTCAAGCGGCTTCAGATCCCGATGTTCAACGTGATGTACGCGGACCATACGCACATCTTCTATCTGTTCGGCGGGGACGTGCCGAAGCGCTCGCGCGGGGACGTCAAGTACTGGTCCGGCACGGTGCCGGGCGATTCGGCGGCGACCCTGTGGAGCGACTACCTGACGTATGACGAGCTTCCCAAGCTCACCGACCCGTCCACCGGCTGGCTCCAGAACGCGAACGATCCGCCGTGGACGAGCACGGTGCCGAGCCAGCTCAAGCCGGAGAGCTATCCCGCGTATTTCTCGCCGGCCGTGATGGGCTTCCGGCCCCAGCGGTCCGCCCACATGCTCGTCGCCGACTCGAGCATAACGTTCGACGAGCTGATCCAGTACAAGCACTCGACCCGGATGGAGCTGGCGGACCGGGTGCTCGACGAGCTCTTGGCGGCGGCTGCGAAAGTGCCCGCGGCCAAGGAGCCCGCCGACGTACTCGCCAAATGGGACCGCCAGGCGAACAACGACAGCAAGGGCGCCGTGTTGTTCTTCTCGTGGGTCAACGCGTGGGCCTCCTCAGAGAAGGTCTTCGCCGCGCCCTGGCGCCTCGACTCGGCCATCACCACGCCGCACGGGCTCGCGGACCCGGCGGCGGCGGTCAAAGCGCTGGTGAGCGCGGCGGCCGAGATGAAGAAGCGGGGGGTGGCGCTGGACATCCCGTGGGGCGACATGGTCAGGATTCGTTATGCAGGGAAGGACCTGCCGGCGAACGGCGCCCCGGGCGATCCCTACGGCGTCTTCCGGACCGCGTATCCCGCTCCGGGCGCGGACGGGAAGCTCGAGGTGAAAGGCGGCGACACGTTCTACTCCGTGGTGGAGTTCGGAAACCCGCTCAAGGCCAAAGTGCTGACCGCCTACGGCAATTCCACCCAGCCGGGCTCGAAGCATTTCGGCGATCAGCTCGAGCTGTTCTCGAAACAGGAGATGCGCGACGTGTGGAGGACGAGGGCGGACGTCGAGGCTCATCTCGAGTCGCGGGAAGTTATCAAGTAGTCAATGGGGATCTCGGTCGCGGTGTTCGGGAAGAGCGGGCGAGATCGGTGGGTGGCTTTGGCAGACTCGACAGGCAACCGATGACAACGATCGCGCAGCTCAAGAATTCCATCGGAACAGAAACCGTCTCGGACTGGCGTCTCATCGACCAGGCCATGGTCAACGCGCACGCCGCGCTGACCGGCGACGACGACCCGATTCACAGCGATATCGAATGGGCGACCAAGCAGGGACCGTTCGGCGGAACCATCGTTCAGGGGTTCCTCACGCTCTCACACTTCACGCTCTTCGCCCGGCAAGCCATGGGCGAACCGATCGAGGACGTGAAGTTCTCGCTCAACTACGGCTTCGATAAGGTGCGGTATGTGAGGCCGGTGCTCACCGGGAAGCGGGTTCGAGCCCGGTTCCGCCTATTGGAGATCACCGACAAGGGCGACCGGGCGGTGGTGAAGTACGGGGTGACCGTCGAGGTCGAGGGGTCCGACAACGTGCACGTCGCGGCGGAATGGCTCTTCTCGGCGCAGCGCTGAGCCCGGCTCAGCGCTTGCGCATCACGAGCGAAACCTGATAGCCGATCTCGCTGATGCGCCACCGGCCGCCGTATTCCAGCCCGGCCGGAGCAAACATGAAGAGCACCTCGCCGTTGCGAAGCTCGGTGACGACCTCGAGCGAGTCGCCCTTCATTTTCACCGAGCTCGCAATGAATCCCCAATCGCCCATGTCATCGCTCGTGCCATAGGCATAGAGCGACCCGTCGTCGCGCCGAGTGACGGTGAGCGTGCCGGCGACCTTGGAGTTGAGCTCCTTGAGATCGACCCCCCAGGTGTAGGCCCCCACCGGATTCCACTCCCGCGCGGGCGGCGGCGTCGGACTAATAGCTCCAGCCGCGAGCAGCGCGGCCAGGCCAGGAACGGATAGCTGCATGTGATCTCCAGGGTTTCGGAGTTGAAATGTAATCTGACATCAGAAATCGGAAGTCGGGAAAGCATCTCCCTATTTCCGACTTCGACTCCGACTTCCTACTTCCGATTTCCGATCCACCCCAGCAACCCCACATACGCGGCAAACTTTCCGTCCATCAGGATCTTGCCTCCCTGAAGCGCATCGATCGGGTGGTGGGTACCGTTGACCACGCCCATCCAGTCGGCCACGTGGGAGACGATGAACGCGCCGGGATTCGCTCTCTCGCCGACGCCAGTCGCGACTTTCCCGTCCTCGAGCGCGAGCCACCAATGTCCTCCGGTTTCGCCGCGCAAGAGGAACTGATAGCTCGATGCGACGCCGGCCGGTGCGGGGCCGCTCAGGCGGTTCGGGAGGCCTGCGAAGAACTTCCCCGCGTCGCTATCGGGCGATGTCGGGCTCCACTGTCGTTCGTACGCCCTTGACGCCGGATTGCGGGCGTCGCGGAGGCCGAGGATCTGACGGGCTTCCTCTGCGGTGGCCACCGGACGGTTGAGCTCGTTGCAGAGGCGGACCACCCGGGCAACCATCTGCGCGTTCGACGTCGCTTTCTCGCCGCGGCGGAAGTAGAGGTTGTCCTCGAAACCGGTCCTGACATGGCCGCCGAGAATGATCCCGAGGCTGTTCATCGGGAGCTGATCGCGGCCGACACCGACCGTCATCCAATGGCTCTTCTCCGGCAGCTCCTTGAGCACCTCGAGCATGAGCCCGGGGCGGGGCGGCATCGTTCCTCGGGGCAGCATCACGAGCTGAAAGAAATAGGGAGGCTCGAAGTATCCCTCCTCGATCATGCGCCGGATGTTGCCGATGTGACCGGTGTCGAAGCACTCGAACTCCGGCCGGACCTCGTTGCGCCGCATCACGAGCGCCATCCGCCGCATGAACACCGGCGAGTTCTCGAAGATGAAGATGTCGCCGAAGTTGAGCGATCCGCTGTTGAACGTGGCGAGCTCCGGGCCGAGCTCCACGGGATCGAATCGATCGTCGTGCGTCATCGATTCGATCTTGCTCGTGGTGAAGTTGAGGTTGAGGTCGGACTCGGCTCGGACCCGTTCGAGTACCTCGGCGAACAGCTCCTTGCCGTGGGTGAGCGTTCCATCGGGCTTGCGGACGTGGATATGGCAGATCGCCGCTCCCGCCTTCCAGCAACCGAGGGCGGATGTCGCGATCTCCTCGGGTGTGCACGGCAGCCAGGGAAGCTGATCCTTCCGCGCAAAGGCGCCCGTGATGGCGGCGCTTACGACGCAGGGCGTCTCGGCTGCGAACGAAGCCATCCGGCCTCCTCTAGTTGGGAAGCTCGCGGAGGCCGTCGCGCACGGTGGCGACGAGCCGGTCGATCTCACTCGAACCCATCGGGGTCGAGACCGATCCGATCAGGTTCTGCATCATGTGGATCCCGTGCTGCTTGAGATAGGTCTGCACCGCTTCTCGTACTTTGGTTTCCTCAGGCTTCTCGGCGAGGTCGCGATACTCGCGAATCGGCCGGTTGTGGAACAGCACGCCGAACAGGGAGCCGGCGCCGGTGACCTGCACGGGAACTCCCACCTCGGCAAAGCTGTCCCTGAGGCCGGCGCGAGCCATGTCGCCGAGCTGTTCGAGCCTCGAATACACTTGAGGCGTGAGTTTTCTGAGCGTCGTCGCGCCGGCGATCATGGTGACGGGGTTCGCGTTGAATGTGCCGGCGTGGGGAACGCGCGGATGGCCGCCGCGCGGATCGAAGACGGCCATGATGTCGGATCGTCCGCCGCAGGCGCCGACTGGAAACCCACCGCCGATGATCTTGCCGAACGTGGTGAGGTCGGGCGTGACCCCGACGAGCGATTGCAGCCCGCCCGGTGCCACCCGATAGCTGATCACCTCGTCGAAGATCAGCACGATGCCGTATTGGGCGCTCAGCGCTCGGAGCCGTTCGAGAAAAGCCTTTTCCGCCCGAATCAGCCCGCTTCGCATCGGCATCAGGTCCACGATCACGGCCGCGAGATCGGCGTGGTGGCGCTCGAGCAATCGCTCCATGATCGGAATGTGGTTGTACCGCATCACGACCGTGTGCTCGAGAATATGGCGGGGCGTGCCTTCCGCCGCGGAGACCGTCTGCGGCTCCTCGAAGCGCCAGCTCTCGGGCGGCGGCGCCGTGTTGGGCTCGACCGCTTCGTGAGCCCCATGATAGCATCCCTCGAACTTCGCGATCTTGCTTCGACCCGTGAACGCGCGCGCCGCTTTCACGGCGAGCATCACGCCTTCCGAGCCGGAATTTGCGAACCGGATCTTCTCAACGCTCGCGACTCTCGCTGTCATCAGCTCAGCGAGATCGATCTCCGTCTCGGTCGGCATGGACAGGCATGTGCCGCGTGACATTGTGTCCATCACAGCCTGAATGACGTCGGGGTCGGCGTGTCCGTGAACCAGAGTGGTGGCGTTGTTGAAGAAGTCCAGCCACCGATCGCCATCGACGCTTTCGATGAAACATCCGTGACCCCGAGCCGCGTAAGGCGGGCGCGGCTCCTGATGGACTGTGAGTCTCGTGTTGCCACCCGGTAATGAGTGCTGGGCTCGTTCGAAGAGCCGAGCCGAGGGCGAGTCCGGCTCGAGGTAGCGGGTGGTGGCCGGTTCGGTCGCGGTCAGGGACGCTTGATCGGGCATCGGGGATCCGAGGTGGACGGCGGGACGGCTCGAGCGCTTCGCATAATGGTCACTACGTGATAGCAGGTAGGATAGCTCGCGTGAGTGTCGCGTCAACACCCGCGGGCTCAGGGCCGTTCGGCCTCATTGTCCGGTTGGCGCGGTGTCGTTTCTTAGGTCCAATGAATTGGTCCACTCCATTCTCGAGCCGCTGATGCCCCGCAGAACCGATCACGATGCACGACGGGCAGAAGTTGCCGACGCGGCCATCAAGGTCATTACCAGAGAGGGTCTCGACCGGACCAGCCTGCAAGCGATCGCCCGGGAGCTGGGCGAAACCACCGGTGTGCTCACCTACTACTTCGCCAACAAGGACGAGCTGCTGCTGTTTGCGCTGTCGCATGCGATGGGCGACCTCGTGAGCCAGGCGGCCCGCGCAGCTCGGGGCCGGCGTGGATTGGCCCGCCTCGAAGCATCACTCCTCTCGTCGATGCCGACCTCTCCCAAACGCCGCCGTGCCTGGCAGATCTGGCTGGCTTTCCTCGGCCAGTCGGTCGCGCATCCCAAGCTGATCAAGGCCCAGCGCGACCGCTACGCCACGGTCAGGCAGGTCGTCGAGTCCGAGCTCGCGGCTCTCCAAGGTGAAGGGCTGCTCCCCGCGTCGCTCGACCGATCGGAGACCGCCGAAGGGATTCTCGCGCTGCTCGACGGCATCGGGATCGGCGCCGCGATCAGGCCCGCGGACTTTCGTCCCGACCGCCAGCGGAAGCTGATCAAGGATTATGTGAGGAAGCTGGCGAGGCCCTAGTACCGGATCCGCTTCGCCAGCACCGCGAGCACCACCGCATTGATCAACCCCGCCGCCACCACGACCATGAGGCCGCTGTCGTAGTTGTGGGTGATCTCGACCACCTTGCCGACCAGTGCCGTCCCGCCCGCCCCGCCGATGATCACCGCCATGCCGTTGTACAACCCGGTGGCCGCGCCGACCCGCTCC